>JAFACJ010000378.1 GCA_023425615.1 Actinomycetes bacterium | reverse complement strand
CGAGCGCCTGCGGCGCGCCCATCCCCTCGGTCCGCGCGGCGGCGAGGTCGCCGGCGCGGCGCTGGTACTCCTCCAGGATGTTCTGGAGGACCTCCAGGCGCTCCTGGCGGCCGGTCGCCGACCAGGCGGGGAACGCCGCGCGGGCGGCGGCGACGGCCCGGTCCACGTCGGCGGCCGAGCCGAGCGCCACCCTGCCGCAGACCTCCTCGGTCGCGGGGTTCACCACGTCCCAGGTCTTCGGCTCCGCCGGGTCCGTCCACTGGCCGCCGATGTAGAACTTCAGGTACTCACGCATGACGCATCCTTCTCTCGTGCTGTCCGGTCACTGGGTGCCCTCGGCGTACCAGGTGCGGAACTCGTCGTAGCTCGGCATCTCCTCGGAGTTCGCCTTGGGGTCGACCGCCACGTGAATGACGCCCGGCCTGCCGCTGGCGTAAGCGCGTTTGATGGCGGGGCCGATGTCCTCCTCGCGCTCGACGTACTCGCCGTAGCATCCGAAACCTTCGGCGACCTTGTCCAGACGTGTCTCGGTGCTCCAGTGGGTGCCCGTCTCCCGCGACCCCTGTCCGAAGGTGCGCTTGTAGACGCCGACCTCCAGGCCCCAGGAGTAGTCGACGGCCACGACGCACACCAGCGGCAGGTTCAGCCGTGCCGCCGTCTCCAGTTCGGCGATGTGGAACTGGAAGGAGGAGTCGCCGGTGATGAGCATCAGGGGACGCTTCCGGCCTTCGGCCACCGAGGCGCCGACGGCGTAGGGGAGGCCGGTCCCGAGGTGGCCGAAGTTCTGGTTCCACATCACGTCGTGCGGCTTGGCCTGGGAGTAGGTCCAGCCGAAGATGGTCGTGGCGCCGCCGTCGCGCACCATGATCCCGTCCGGGGGGAACGCCTTGGTCGCCTCCACGATCAGCCGGGCGGGATGCACCGGTGACCTGCCCGACGGCGCGGTCTCCGCCAGCTCCGCCAGCCGCGCCGCGTCCTGCTCGATCCATCCGGCGAGCTCGGGGGACGCCGTGCGCGGGGTGTCCTTGAGCGCGTCGACGAGCTGCGGGACGACCGCCCGCAGATCGCCCACCAGGGGGATGTCGATCGGGCGGTTCACGCCGACGGCTTCGGAGTCCTGCTCGACGAGGATCCAGGTGCGCCCGGCCTCGCCCGCCACCCAGTGGCGCCCGCGCCCGTAGTGGACGGGCTCGCCGAGCTCGGTGCCGAGGGCCAGGCACAGGTCCGACCCGACCACCGCGTCGATCGCCGACGGCGAGAAGCCGTAGGGGAAGGTGCGGTCCTCGAGCCCGTCGATGTAGGAGGTGCCGCCGGAGGTCTGGATGACCGGGCAGGCCATCAGCTCGGCGAGCGCCCTGACCGACTCCCCGGTGCGGGAGGTGTGGACGCCGTGCCCGACGAGCAGGATCGGCTGCTCGGCCGCGCGGATGGCCTCCGCCGCCCTGGCGATCAGGTCAGGGCCCGCCTGCTGGCCGACCAGGCGGTAGGCCGAGGGCGGCAGCGCGTCCGGAACGTCGAGCTCCTCCAGGATCACATGGGAGGGGTACTCGATGTAGACAGGTCCGGGCGTCCCCGACATGGCCCTGCGAAGGCCCTCGCGGATGACCTCGTCGGTCTGGTCGGCGTACTCGATGCTGGCGCTGTACTTCACCGAGGCTTCGAGCAGCGGCGCCTGCCTGACGAACTGGATCCGGCCGCGGCGTACCCGCTGCTCGGTGATGCGCGCCCGCTGGCCGCCCAGGAAGACGATCGGGGAGTTCTCCACCAGGGCGCACATCATGGCGGGCGCCAGGTTGGCAAGGCCGGGGCCCAGCGTGCCGATGCACACCGCGGGCCTGCCGGTCATCCGTGACACGGCCTCCGCCATGAAGCCCGCCGCCGCCTCGTGGTGCGGGGCGACGACGCTCCAGCCGCGCTCGTCGGCGAGGTGGAACAGGTGCACGAAGTTCGGGTCGGGGATACCGAAGATCGTGTTGATGCCCTCGGCCTCGAGGAGGTCGAGGATGCGCTCGTAGACCTTGACCGCCATAGCGTTAATCCACTCCCATTCTGGTTACTGTCCGCCCTTTGCCGCCATCGCGAAGCTGCCGCGAATGTGGTCGACATGGGCGGAGGGGACGACCGGCAGGATCCAGGAGTCGCCGGTGTCTCGGATCTCCTCGATCCGCTCGCCGACCTGCTCGATCGTCCATGACGGCCGGTACACGCCCGGGGTCTCGGCGAGGTAGGCGCGCGCCACCCGGCCCGCGATGGCCACCAGCATCTCGCCGGTGATCGAGCAGGACTCGTGCGCGAGCCAGCCCACGACCGGTGCCGCGAGCTCGGGGCCCATGGGCGGGTAGGCCGAGGTGTCGATGCCCTCGGCCATCCGGGTCACCGCGGCGGGGACGATGATGTTGCACTTCACGCCACGGTCCGCGCCTTCGAGGGCCACCACGTTCGACAGCCCGACCATGCCCGCCTTGGACACGGCGTAGTTGACGACCTTGTGGTTGCCGTACAGGCCGCCGATCGACGAGGTCAGCACGATCCTGCCGTAACGCGCCTCGCACATCGGCGGGAACGCGGCCTTGACCAGGTAGAAGGCACCCCTCAGATGGACGTCGAGGACGGCGTCGAAGTCCTCGTACGTCATCTCCGCCAGCGGGGCGGGACGGTGGATCCCGGCGTTGTGGACGAGGATGTCGACACGTCCGTAGTGGTCGAGCGCCGACTCGACGATCGCCTTGGCGCCTTCGGCGGTCGCCACGGAGTCGGTGCTGGCGACGGCCTCGCCGCCCGCCGCCGTGATCTCCTCGACCAGTTCCCGTGCGGGACCGGTGTCGACGCCCTCCCCGCGCAGGCTCACGCCCGGGTCGTTGACGACGACCTTGGCGCCCCTGGCGGCGAGCAGCAGCGCGTAGGCGCGCCCCAGTCCCCGGCCGGCGCCGCTGATGACGGCGACACGGCCGTCGAATCCGAGCTCAGTCATGGAGGACGAGGCCCTCCAGTTCGCCCGTCTCACGCCAGGCCTGAAGCAGGTCTCCCATGGCGTAGAAACCGGGCCAGTACGGCTCGCCCAGGTGCGACCGGATCTCCTGCTCGCCCTCGTTGTTGTAGTAGCCGGGCGTGCACTCGCGCTGGAAGTTGGTGTTGTCGATCGCGGTGTCCACGACGGTCTTGCACCAGCCGTCCACCGCCTCCTTGGAGGGCTCCACGACCGCGGCGCCGCGGTCCAGCGCCTCCTTGATGATGTAGGAGAAGTGGTCTGCCTGCTGCTCGAACATCAGCGTCGTGCTCGCGGACACGCCGCCCTGGACGAACCCGGTGAAGATCAGGTTCGGGAAGCCGTCGGTCATCAGGCCGTGCAGGGTGCGCGGCTTCTTGCGCCAGTGGTCGTAGAGCGACAGGCCGTCGCGGCCGGCGAACGGCTGGATGCCGAGCCTGCGGTCGAGGTCGGTGGTGATCTCGAAGCCGCTGGCGAAGACGATGCAGTCGACCTCGATCTCCTCGCCCCGGGAGACGATGCCCTTCTCGGTGATGCGCTCGACGCCCTTGGTCTCCGACACGTCGATGAGGGTGACGTTCGGGCGGTTGTAGGTCTCCAGGTAGTCGTCGCCGGCCAACGGCCGCTTGCACAGGAAGCGGTAGTAGGGCTTCAGCTTCTCGGCGGTCTCCGGGTCCTCGACGATCTCGCCGATGCGGTCGCGCTGCCGCTGCATCGCCCGGTAGTCCATGAGCTCGCGCAGCTCCATGAACTTCACCGGGTCGGCCAGCGCGGCCCAGCCGTTGGTCTCGTCCAGGTGGGCGGCCAGGTTGCGGCTGACCTCGGTCCAGATGTCGCAGATGAGGTCGGGCTGGCCCGGGGCGAAGGCCTCGAACGCCGCGGTGTGGAAGTTGCGCTGCCGCTCGGCCTGCCAGCCCGGCTTGAGGGTCTTCACCCACTCGGGGTCGGTCGGCGTGTTGCCGCGCGCGTCGATGTAGGACGGCGTCCGCTGGAACACGTAGAGGTGCTCGGCGGAGCGGGCGATGTGCGGGATCACCTGGGCGCCGCTGGCCCCGGTCCCGATGACGGCCACCTTCTTGCCCGCGAGCCCGTCGAGGCCGCCCGTGATCCCGCCGCCGGTGTACTCGTAGTCCCACCGCGCGGTGTGCATGGTGTGGCCCCGGTAGTCCTTGATGCCGGGGATCCCGGGGAGCTTCGGCTTGTTGAACGGGCCCTGGCACATGACGACGAAGCGGGCGCGGATCTCATCGCCGCGGTTGGTGCCGATCCGCCAGCGCTTGATCGTCCCGTCCCACTCCGCCGAGCGGATGAGGGTGTGGAACAGCGCGTTGTCGTAGAGGCCGAAGTGCCTGCCCATGAGCCGGCAGTACTCGTAGACCTCCTGCCCGTGTGAGTACTTCTCCTTGGGCATGTAGCCGGTCTCTTCGAGCAGCGGGAGGTAGCAGTAGCTGTCGGAGTCGACACGGATGCCGGGATAGCGGTTCCAGTACCAGACGCCGCCGAAGTCACCGGCCAGCTCCAGGATCCGGAAGTCGGTGACACCTGCCTGCTTGAGCCGGGCGCCGGCGATCAGGCCGGCGAAGCCGCCGCCGAGGACCACCACGTCGGTGTCCTCGACGATCGGCTCGCGGGGCTGGACCGGCAGGTGCGGGTCGGCCTCGTAGAAGTCCTCGAAGCCCTCCTCGGTGGCCAGGTACTGCTTCTGCCCCTCGGAGCGGAGACGCTTGTCGCGCTCGGCCAGGTACTTCTCCCTGAGGGCGGAGACGTCGACCTCGGGAGTCCGGGTGGGTTCGCATTTCTGCATGCGTGGTCCTTGGCTCGGTGCTGTCGCTGGGGGGTGGGGGTGCGGTCAGTCGAG
>JAFACJ010000377.1 GCA_023425615.1 Actinomycetes bacterium | reverse complement strand
GGTGGCCAGGACCACCCGGTCGGCGCGCAGCGACCCGCCGTCCGACAGCTCCACGGTGCCCAGGTCGGCGCGCACCGCGCTGACGGTGGTCCGGGTCAGCAGCCGTACGCCCTGGTCCACGTACCATTCGGGCCGCTGGAGGGCGATCTGCTCGAGGTCCTTGGCGCCCAGCAGGAAGTCCTTGGACAGCGGGGGCCGGTCATAGGGGAACTCCCCGGAGTCCACCAGGGCGACCTCGCCGGTGTAGCCGCCCGATCGCAGCGCGGCGGCGGTGCTGACACCGGCCAGGCCGCCGCCGACGATCACGACGCGTTCTACCGCGCCCATGTCAGGGAGCCTCGCCGGGGAACAGGTAGACCTCGCCGTCGCGCACCTCCACCCGGTGCGGCCGGGTGTCCTCGGTGGCGGGCAGGCCCTGGACGGCGCCGTCCTTCAGGCAGAACCTGCTGGTGTGCAGCGGGCACTCCACGCAGCCGTCCTCGACCCAGCCCTCGGCCAGCGAGGCGTCGCCGTGCGTGCAGGTGTCGTCCAGCGCCCACACGCCGCCGTCGGTGTCGCGCAGCAGGGCGATGTGATCCTCGGTGCCGGCGACGCTCTTGTCGATCTTGATGCCCTCGCCCTCGGGGATGTCCTCGACGGCGGCGACCCTGATGCCCGTGCTCATCTGCCCTCCTCGTGCCAGGCCGGGGTGTTCATCAGCTGACGCCAGCGCGCGTAGAACGAGCGTCCCGCGGCGTCGCTGTACAGCTCGCTGGTCCTGCCGGGGTGGCGGCCGTCCTCGCGCTCGCCGCCCAGGCCCATCTGGTAGTTCAGGGCGACGGAGTCGGTGATGAAACCACCGGAGATCGCCTGGACCTCGCTCCAGTTCTCGCCGTCGTCCTGCTCGAAGATGCCGCTGGGCCCGAAGGTGCGCAGGTTGTACAGGCGCTGTGCCTCGCGGACCTCCTCGGGCATCGACTTGTCGACGATCGTCCAGGCCCAGACCTCCATCCGGTCCGGGCCCTTGGGGTGCCAGATCCGGATCGAGCCGTTGACCGGCAGATAGGAGAAGTTCGGGAAGACCGTCGCGTGGCCGTTGGTCAGCGGGCCCTCCACCCGTGCCTCGCCCAGGCGCTCGCGCAGCGCGCCGTAGTCCATCCAGTCGTGGACGGCCTTGGCGTCGAACCGGTTCTTGGGGTGGACGGGGAAGCCGGCGCCGTGCCCGTTCGCGTCGGTGTACTGGCGGCCGGTGCGGTGGACGATCTCCTGCTTGGGCTTCTTGCCCTGGGGCGCCAGCACCGTCAGAGCCGAGGCGTGGCTCATGTTCACGTGGTACCAGTCGGTGGCGAACTGCTCGGCCGCCAGCTTCCAGTTGCCCTCCAGCACCCACTTGTGCACGCCGCCGACCACCACGGTGCCCTCCGGGTCGTGGTCGAGCATCGCGTCCATGTACCAGGCCATGTCGCCGAGGGACTCGCGCAGGGAGACCGGCTCGGGGTTCCAGGTGCCGAAGACCAGCCCGTGGTAGGTCTGCACGTGCGGGACCTCGACCAGGCCCCACTGGCCGGTGTCGAAGGTCTCGGGGTAGCCGTCCTTGTTGGGGACGCTCACCAGGGCGCCTTCGAGGTCGAAGGCCCAGCCGTGGTAGGTGCAGGTGAAGTTGCGGGTGGTGCCGGCGTCGGCGCGGCAGACGCGGGCGCCGCGGTGCCGGCAGGAGTTCAGGTAGGCGCGGATCCGCCGGTTCTTGTCCATCGTGACGATCACCGGGTCCGCACCCATCCAGGTGGTGAAGAAGTCACCGGGCCGGTGGAACTGGTCGGTGTGCGCCAGGAACAGCCAGCTCGGGGCGAAGATCCGGCGCATCTCCTGCCGGTAGATCGACTCGTCCGTGAAGATCGCCCGGTCCAGCAGGCCGCCCTCGGCGTCGACCAGCCCGCTGACGTCGACGTTCCGGGCCAGCTCCGCCGGGCGTCGCAGGGCGCCGCGCGGTGTCGCCGTGGCGGGTTCGGTTGAGGAGCTCATGGTCTCCAGGGAACCCGGGCCGCCTCATCCCCTGGAAGCCGTCGTGCCGTACAGCGGCACACCGACTGTGACTCCGCGGTCGCCGGGGGCAGGCTCGGACCCATGCTCGCTGCCATCGCCGTCTCCCAGAGCGCCGCCGACCCGCTGTCCGGGCTCGTGCTGCGCGACGTCCCCGTCCCGCGGCCCGCGCCCGGCTGGTCGCTCGTGAAGGTCGCCGCCTCCTCCCTGAACATGCACGACCTGTGGACCCTGCGCGGCGTCGGCCACCCCGCCGACCGGCTGCCCATGATCCTCGGCTGCGACGCCGCGGGCCACGACGAGGACGGGAACGAGGTGATCGTCCATCCGGTGCTCGGCGACGCCGAGGCCGGTGGCGGCGACGTCACCCTCGATCCGGGCCGCGCCCTGCTGTCCGAACGCCATGACGGCGCCTTCGCCGGGTATCTGACCGTCCCGTCCGGCAACCTCGTGCCCAAGCCGTCCTGGCTGTCGTTCGAGGAGGCTGCCTGCCTTCCGGTCGCCTGGGGCACCGCCTACCGGATGCTGTTCACCCGGGCGCGGATCACCGCCGGGGACCGGGTGCTGGTGCAGGGCGCGGGCGGCGGCGTGGCCTCGGCCGCGATCAAGCTGGCCGCCGCGGCGGGCGCCGTCGTCTACGCCACCAGCCGCAGCCGGGCCAAGCGCGCCGAGGCGCTCGCCTGGGGCGCCCGCGCCGCGGTGCCGACCGGGGAGCGGCTGCCCGAGCGGGTGGACGTGGTGATCGAGACCGTCGGCGAGGCCACCTGGTCGCACTCCCTGAAGTCGCTGCGGCCCGGCGGCACCGTCGTGATCGCCGGCGCCACCAGCGGCGTCAACCCGCCCGCCGATCTGGGCCGTGTCTTCTACCAGCAGCAGAACGTGCTCGGCTCGACCGGCTGCACCCGCTCCGAGCTCATCGCCCTGCTGCGGATGATGGAGGCCACCGGCGTCCGGCCGGTCGTGGACCGCGTCCTGCCGCTCACCGAGATCCACAAGGGCTTCCAGCTCATGCTCGACGGCGCGCTCACCGGCAAGCTCGTCATCCGTCACGACACCTCAGGCAAGTGAGGAGACCGCAGATGAAAGCCGCAGCCGTCGGGCTGTCCCATTCCCCGCTGATCGGCAAGAACGATCCGGCACCCGAGGTCCTGGCACGGGTGGGGGCCGCGGTCGAGGGCGCCCGTGCCTTCGTCCGCGAGTTCGACCCCGAACTCGTCGTGCTCTTCGCGCCCGACCACTACAACGGCTTCTTCTACAAGGAGATGCCGCCCTTCTGCCTGGGCCTCGCCGCGAACTCCGTCGGTGACTTCGGGTCCTCCGCCGGGCCGCTGTCCGTGGACGGCGAGGCGGCCGGGGCCCTTGCCGAAGGGGTGCTGGCGCGCGGCGTCGATCTGACGGTCTCCGCGCGGATGACCGTCGACCACGGCTTCGCCCAGCCCCTGGAGGTGCTGTTCGACGGCATCGACCGGGTCCCCGTCGTGCCGGTCTTCATCAACGGCGTCGCCACCCCGCTGGGGCCCGTCAGCCGGATCAGGGCGCTGGGCCACGCGCTCGGGCTGGCCGCCGCCGAACTCGACCGGCGGGTGCTGTTCCTCGGCTCGGGCGGCCTGTCGCACGACCCGCCCGTGCCGGTGCTGGACGGCGCTCCCCCGCGCGTCGCCGACGCCCTCATCGAGGGCCGCCCGCCCACGCCCGAGCAGCGGGCCCGCGGCGAGCAGCGCGTCGTCCAGGCGGGCCGCGACTACGCGGCGGGCGGCGGGCGGATGATCCCGATCAACCCCGAGTGGGACAACCTGCTGCTCGACCTGCTGGAACGGGGCGACCTCACCGCCTTCGACTCCTGGACCGTCCCG
>JAFACJ010000352.1 GCA_023425615.1 Actinomycetes bacterium | reverse complement strand
GCGCCGATCACCCTCAGGGAGAAGGAGGGCCTCGCCCTCACCAACGGCACCGACGGCATGCTCGGCATGCTGGTCCTCGCCGCCGCCGACCTGCGCCGTCTCCTGGACACCGCCGACCTCACCGCCGCCATGAGCGTGGAGGCGCTGCTGGGCACCGACCGGCCGTTCGCCGACGACATCCAGGCGATGCGCCCCCATCCCGGCCAGGCCGTCTCCGCCCGCCGGATGCGGCTCGCCCTCGCCGGTTCGCCGATCGTCGCCAGCCACCGCGGCCCTGACTGCACCCGCGTGCAGGACGCCTACTCGCTGCGGTGCGCGCCGCAGGTGCACGGAGCCGCCCGCGACACCCTCTCCTACGCCGAGACCGTCGCGGACCGGGAACTCGCCTCCGTCATCGACAACCCCGTCGTGCTCGACGACGGACGCGTGGAGTCCAACGGCAACTTCCACGGCGCCCCCCTGGCCTATGTGCTGGACTTCCTCGCCATCCCCGTCGCCGACGTCGCGAGCATCGCCGAACGGCGCACCGACCGGATGCTCGACACGGGCCGCTCGCACGGGCTCCCCGCGTTCCTCGCCGAGGATCCCGGCGTCGACTCCGGGCACATGATCGCCCAGTACACCCAGGCCGCGATCGTCAGCGAGCTCAAGCGCCTCGCCGTCCCCGCGTCCGTCGACTCCATCCCCAGCAGCGCGATGCAGGAGGACCACGTGTCCATGGGCTGGTCCTCGGCCCGCAAGCTGCGCCGCGCCCTCGACGGCCTGACCACCGTCCTGGCCGTCGAGCTCCTCACCGCCGCCCGCGCCCTCGACCTGCGCTCCCCCCTCAGCCCGGGACCGGTCACCGGAGCCGTCCGCGACCTGCTGCGCTCCCGTGTCCCCGGGCCGGGGCCCGACCGCCACCTGGCACCCGAGATAGCCGCCGCCGAGGAGCTCATCGCGTCCGGAGCGGTACTGACCTGCCTGGAGGAACCGTGACGCTCACCGCCAAGAGCTGGCAGACCGAAGCCGCGCTGCGGATGCTGCGCAACAACCTCGATCCGGAGGTCGCCGAACGGCCCGAGGACCTCGTCGTCTACGGCGGCACCGGCAAGGCCGCCCGCGACTGGCCCAGCCACGACGCCATCGTGCGGTGCCTCACCTCGCTGGAAGGGGATGAGACGCTGCTGGTGCAGTCGGGGCGGCCGGTCGGTGTGCTGCGCACCCACGAGTGGGCGCCGCGGGTGCTGATCGCCAACTCCAACCTCGTCGGCGACTGGGCCACCTGGCCGGAGTTCCGCAGGCTGGAGGCGCTCGGGCTGACCATGTACGGGCAGATGACCGCAGGTTCGTGGATCTACATCGGCACCCAGGGCATCCTGCAAGGCACCTACGAGACGTTCGCCGCGGTGGCGCGGAAGCGGTTCGGCGGCTCCCTCGCCGGGACGCTGACGCTCACCGCGGGACTCGGCGGGATGGGCGGCGCGCAGCCCCTGGCCGTCACCATGAACGACGGTGTCGCGCTGGTCGTCGAGTGCGATCCGCGGCGTGCCCGGCGGAGGCTGGACACCCGCTACCTCGATGAGCTCGCCACCGGCGTGGACGACGCGATCGAGCGGGTCACCGCCGCCAAGGCACAGCGCAGGCCCCTGTCCGTCGGGCTGATCGGCAACGCCGCGGAGGTCCTGCCCGAACTGCTGCGGCGCGGCCTGGAGGTGGACGTCGTCACCGACCAGACCTCCGCCCACGACCCGCTCTCCTACCTTCCGATCGGCGTCGGCGTGGAGGAGTGGCACGACTACGCCGCCCGGGATCCCGAAGGGTTCACCCGGCGTGCCCGCGCCTCGATGGCAGCGCACGTGGAGGCGATGCTCGGCTTCCTCGACGCCGGGGCCGAGGTCTTCGACTACGGCAACTCGCTGCGCGGTGAGGCCGAACTCGGCGGCTGCTCCCGCGCGTTCGACTTCCCCGGCTTCGTGCCCGCCTACATCCGGCCGCTGTTCTGCGAGGGCAAGGGCCCGTTCCGCTGGGCCGCGCTGTCGGGCGACCCCGCCGACATCGCCGCCACCGACCGCGCCGTCCTCGACCTCTTCCCCGCGAACGAGTCGCTGGCCCGCTGGATCCGCCTGGCCGGGGAACGCGTCGCCTTCCAGGGCCTGCCCGCCCGCATCTGCTGGCTCGGCTACGGCGAACGCCATCTGGCGGGGCTGCGGTTCAACGAGATGGTCGCCAGCGGCGAGCTCAAGGCACCGGTCGTCATCGGCCGCGACCACCTGGACGCCGGCAGCGTCGCCTCCCCCTACCGGGAGACCGAGGGCATGGCCGACGGGTCCGACGCGATCGCCGACTGGCCGCTCCTGAACGCCCTGGTCAACACCGCGTCCGGCGCCACCTGGGTGTCGATCCACCACGGCGGCGGCGTGGGCATGGGCCGCTCCCTGCACGCCGGGCAGGTCTGCGTCGCCGACGGCACTCCCCTGGCCGCCCGGAAGCTCGAACGGGTGCTCACCAACGATCCGGCGACGGGCGTCCTCCGCCACGCCGACGCCGGTTATCCCCGCGCCGCCGAGATCGCCGCCGAACGCGGCCTCCGCGTCCCCATGCGGGAGGGCCGGTGACCTACTGGTGCGAGTACGCCTGGCTGCCGGACGGCGTCGCGGGCTCCGTCCGGATCGACGTCGCGGACGGGCTGATCACCGCGGTCTCCCCCGGACGGCCGCGTACGGGCGCCGTCCTGCCGGGACTGACGACGCCCGGTTTCGCCAACGCGCACTCGCACGCCTTCCACCGGGCGCTGCGGGGACGCACCCATGCCGATCGCGGCACGTTCTGGACCTGGCGGGAACTCATGTACCGGCTCGTGGACCGCCTCGACCCCGACTCCTACCACCGGCTCGCCCGTGGCGTTTACGCGGAGATGGTGCTCGCCGGGTACACGAGCGTGGGTGAGTTCCATTACCTGCACCACGCGCCCGGCGGGGTGCGCTACGCCGACCCGAACGCGATGAGCGCGGCTCTGGTGGCCGCCGCCCAGGACGCCGGGATCCGGCTGTGCCTGCTCGACGCCTGCTACCTCACCGGCGGATTCGACACCCCTCTGACGGGACCGCAGCTCCGTTTCGGCGACGGCACCGCACGGGAATGGGCCGAGCGCGTCGCGTCGTTCCGGCCCGGTGACGAGGGAGTGGTGGTGGGCGCCGCCGTGCATTCGGTGCGTGCCGTCCCGCCCGGTGAGCTGCCGGTCGTCGCGGAGGGGGCTCGCGATAAGCCACTGCACGTCCACCTCTCCGAGCAGGTGAAGGAGAACGAGGACTGCCTGCGCGCCCACGGCCGCACCCCGGCCTCGGTGCTGGCCGACGGAGGCGTGCTCGGGCCGCGTACCGTCGCCGTCCACGCCACCCATCTCACCGGGGACGACATCCGGCTGCTGAGCCGTTCGGGAACGTGCGCGTGCTTCTGCCCGACCACCGAACGCGATCTCGGCGACGGCATCGGCCCCGGACGCGCCCTGCTGGACGCGGGTGTCGCCCTGTGCCTGGGCAGCGACAGCCAGGCCGTCATCGACCCGTTCGAGGAGACCCGCGCCCTGGAGCTCCACGAGCGGCTGGCCGGCCGGGTCCGCGGCCGGTTCGCCGTCACCGAGCTGCTGGCCGCCGCCACCGCCCATGACGCGCTCGGGTTCCCCGAGGCGGGCCGCATCGAGCCCGGCGCCGCCGCCGACCTGGTGACCATCGCCCTCGACACCGTCCGCACCGCCGGAACCGCCACGGACGGCGTGTTCTTCGCCGCGTCCGCCGCTGACGTCACCGACGTTCTGGTGGCGGGCCGCCGGATCGTGCGCGAGGGCACGCACACCGCGGTCGAGCGCCCGTCCGCCGTCCTCGCCGAGGAGGTCGCACGCCTGTGGAGCTGAAGGCCACGCTGATCACCGGGATCGGCGAACTCACCACCAACGATCCCGCGCTCGGCGTCCTGCACGACGCGGCGGTGGTGATCGAAGGCGAACGCGTCGTGTGGACGGGCGCCGCCCGGAGCGCGCCCCCCGCCGACGAGGCCGTCGACGTCTCCGGGCGTGCGGTGCTGCCCGGCTGGGTCGACAGCCACACCCACCTGGTGTTCGCCGGTGACCGCACCGCCGAGTTCCAGGCGCGGATGGCCGGGAGCCCCTACCGGGCGGGCGGCATCGCCTCCACCGTCGCGGCCACCAGGGACGCCTCGGACGACGAGCTCGCCGCCAACCTCGCCCGGCACGCGGCCGAGGCGCTCCGGCAGGGCACGACCTGCCTGGAGACCAAGACCGGTTACGGGCTGGACGTGGAGAACGAGCGGCGTTCGGCGCGGATCGCCGCCTCCGTCGCCGACGAGGTGACCTTCCTCGGCGCCCATCTCATCCCGCCGGGCGCGGACGCCGACTCCTATGTGGACCTGGTGTGCGGGGAGATGCTGGACGCCGTCGCCGGGCATGTGCGCTGGGCCGATGTGTTCTGCGAGGAGGGCGCCTTCGACGGCCCGCGGTCCGAGCGGGTGCTGCGCGCCGCCGCCGCCCGCGGGCTCGGCCTGCGCGTCCACGGCAACCAGCTCGGTACCGGGCCCGGCGTGCGGCTCGCCGTCCGGCTCGGCGCTGCCAGCGTCGACCACTGCACCCACCTGTCCGACGACGACGTCGAGGCGCTCGCCGCCTCCGGCACCGTCGCCACGCTGCTGCCCGCCTGCGATCTGTCCACCCGCCAGCCCCTGGCGCCCGCCCGCCGGCTCCTGGACGCCGGAGCGACGATCGCGCTGGCCACCAACGCCAACCCCGGCAGCTCCTACACCACCTCGATGGCCTTCTGCGTCGCCACCGCCGTCCTCCAGATGGGCCTCTCGGTCGAGGAGGCCGTGCACGCGGCCACCGCGGGCGGCGCGCGGGCGCTGCGCCGCGACACCGGGGACGGCGCGGTCGGCGTCATCCGGCCCGGCGCGCGAGCCGACCTGCACGCCCTGGACGCGCCCTCGGCCGTCCACCTCGCCTACCGGCCCGGCGTCCCGCTGACCTGGGCCGTCTGGCAACGGGGACGGCGTGCCGTCTGAAGCGGTTCGGCAATTCTCGGCAACCGTCCGGCAACAACGTTCCGCCATCCTGCCTCGACCGATTCATTGATGCGAGGAGAACGGGGAATTCCTGCCGATGCGAGCGAGGAAAGCGGGGCGGCGCGCCATGATCGTGGGAGCGGCGCTCCTC
>JAFACJ010000341.1 GCA_023425615.1 Actinomycetes bacterium | reverse complement strand
GTTCTGGGGCCAGGGCGGAACGGTGAGGCTGTCGGGATGAGAGAGCCGTCACTGCGGCGCAGGACCACCATCGCGGCGGCCACCGTGCTCATCACGGCGCTGGTGCTGTACGTCCTGATCTTCAAGCCGTTCCGGGGCGAGGGCGCGCTGTTCACCGCCGAGTTCGCCCAGGCGGGCCAGGGCCTGGGCACCACCTCGCCGGTCAAGGTCCGCGGCATGCAGGTCGGCCGGGTCCACCGGATCGAACTGCTGCCCGACGGGCGCGCCCGCATCACCCTGCGGATGAACGACGGCGTGCGGGTGCCGGACACCGCGACGGCGTCGCTGGAGCCCGAGTCGGTGTTCGGGCCCAAGTTCATCAACCTGCTGCCCGGCGACCACGAGACGTCGGGCCCCTACCTGCGGCCGGGAGCGCAGATCACCCGCGTCTCCAACCCGCGCGACCTGAACGACCTGCTGGCCGACGCCAACGCGGCGCTGGCCGCGCTCGACCCCAAGGACATCTCTATCGTCGTGCACACCCTCGCCGAGGGGCTCGGCGGCCAGGGCCAGAACCTGCGCGAGACCATCGACAGCGTCCAGACCCTCATCGACGTCGCGCACGAGCACCGCGGCGACGCCCGCGCGTTCCTGCACGATCTGGCGCGGCTGGCGAGCATCAGGGGCGCGGGCGCGGACATCGCCTCGATCGTCGCCGACACCAACGCGGTCATCGACACCGCCGCGCAGGGGGACGGGCGGCTGCGCTCGTTCGCCGTCGGCGTCTCGGACGTCTCGTCGCTGATGGCGCACGGCTTCCGCAGCCACGGGGGAGACCTGCGCCAGGGCTTCCACTCCGCCGAGCGTGCGGTCGGCGTCATCGACGCGCAGCTGGGCATGGTCGGCCCCGCCCTGCGGACCATCAACAACCTGCTGCCGGTCTACAAGCAGGTCAGCTGGCCCGCCGCCCCCGACGGAAGGCATCTGCTGGCGGTGAAGGTGCTGCTGCCCGCCGACCCCTGCGCCCTGCTGCTGGGCGTGTGCCCGAGCCCGCAGACGACGAAGAAGAAGGGAGGCCGGTGATGTCCGGTAGCGAGCGCACGCGCCAGCGCAGGTCCACCTTCCTCAAGCTCTCGGTCTTCTTCGCGCTGACGGGCACGCTGACGTTCCTCATCGGCACCCAGATCGCCAGGATCTCCTTCGGCGGCGGCTACCGGCTGGTGGCGGTCTTCGACGACGCCACCGGACTGATCAACGGCGATGTCGTCAAGATCGCCGGAGCCCCGGTCGGCCAGGTCGACTCGATCAAGGTGGAGAAGGGCAAGGCGGTGGTCGCCATGACCATCCAGGAGAAGTACCGGGTGCCGGCCGACAGCGAGGTCGCCATCCGCTGGCGCAACGCCGTCGGGCAGCGCGTCGTCTACGTCATCCCGGGCACCTCGCAGCAGAAGATCGAGGACGGGGCGCGGATCAGCAGGACCCGTTCGGTGGTGGACATCGGGGAGCTGGTCGACGAGCTGGCCCCGCTGGCCAGGAGCCTGAACCCCGAGCAGCTCAACCAGATCCTCACCTCGATCTACCTGGCGCTGGACGGCAACAAGCAGAACGTCACCCAGCTGATCTCCGACGTCGACCAGCTCGCCTCCACCATCGCCGCGCGGCGCACCACGCTCTCCCGGCTGCTGGAGGACTACACCACGGTCACCGGGGTCATCGCCCGGCGCGACGCCCAGATCCGGAAGATGACGGACAACCTCGTGGACCTGTCGGACGCCTTCGTACGCAACCGCGAGCTCATCGACAAGTCGCTCGTCCAGCTCGCCGTCATGTTCAAGACCTCCGACAAGCTGCTCACCGGCAACAGCGAGCAGCTGCGGCAGGTCATCGCGGGACTGGCGGTCATCGCCGAGGGCGTCGATGAGAACGTCGGCAGCATCAACGACGTGCTGAAGCTGACGGGACCCAAGCTCCAGCGGCTGTACAAGGTCTTCGACGAAGGCGAGTACGCCAAGGGCGCGGTCGCCTGCCTCACCCTCGTCGACGGCCCCTGCCCCTACCCGGTCGTCCTCAAGGACTACCAGGGCAATCCGCAGGGTCCCGACACCATGCGCAAGATCCTGGTCGGGGGTAACTGATGGCGCTGAAGTCCTTCCGCGACCGCCCGCCGATCCTGGTCGGCCTGGTCTCCCTCACCGTCGTGGCACTGGCGGTGGCCGCCACCTTCCTCACCGGCACCATGGGCCTGCTGAAGAACCGCTATGAGATGAGCGGCGTCTTCAGCGACACCGGCGGCCTGCGCGACGGCAACGACGTGCTGGTCGCCGGCGTGCGGATCGGCGAGATCACCGCCGTCGAGCCGGACTTCAAGGCGGGCCACGTGCTGGTGCGCTGGAAGGTCGACCACGGCATCGAACTCGGGCCGCAGACCCGCGCCGAGATCAGGATGACCAACATCCTGGGCGGCCGGTACCTGCGCCTGACCGGGCCGGTGCCGGCCAAGGGGCCCTATCTGGAGGATCTGGCCGAGAGCAGACGGCGGATCCCGCTGGAGCGCACCCAGATCCCCACCACCGTCAACGAGGCGCTGAAGGAGACGGCCACCGCGATCAAGGGCCTTGACACCGAGACGTTCGCCAAGGTCCTCGACCAGCTCGGCGGTCTGTCGGAGGAGAGCCGCGAGCAGCTCGCCCACGCCCTGGGCCGGCTGACCGACATCGCCGAGACGCTGAGCGGCAGCGACGCCAAAATCAGCGAGCTGCTCGACAACGGCGACCGGATCGTGCGGATCGTCCAGGAGAAGGACGCCTCACTGTCGCGGCTGGTGAACAACGCGATGACCCTCATCGAGACGCTGCGCAAGCGGCGCGCCCAGCTCACCCTGCTGCTGGGCGGCGGCAGCGCGGCGGTGCGCGAGGTCGACAGGCTGATCACCGGCCAGCAGAAGCAGATCAACGGGATCATCACCGACCTGCGGCACACCATGCGGGCGATCGACCCGCAGGTGGACGATCTCAACTCCGCGCTGGCCTGGGCGGGACCCGCGCTGACCGGGTTCTCCAACATCGGCAACTACGGCAACTACACCGACGTCATCTTCAGCCAGATCGGCCAGCTCAACGGCACCGACCTGGCCAGACTCGCCCGGATGCTGAAGGGGGCGCAGAAGTGAGAAGACAGCTCGCCGCCCTGCTGGCGATCGCGCTGACGGGCACGCTCGGCGGCTGCTCGGCCGTCGGCGGCACCGGCACCTACACGCTCACCGCCTACTTCGCCAAGACCCCCTCGCTGTATGAGAAGTCGCGGGTCAAGGTGATGGGCGCCAACGTCGGCACCATCGAGGACATCGAGGTGGAACGGGAGTCGCAGCGGGTGAAGGTCACCATGACCGTCCGCTCCGACGTGCCCGTCCCCGCCGACGCGCACGCGGCGATCCTGGCGACCAACACCATCGGCGAGCGCAACATCGTGCTGTACCCGGCGTGGAAGCCGGGCACGCCGAGGATCGCGCCCGGCACGGTCATCCCCCAGGAGCGCACCGACCTGCCCGTGGAGATCGACGACGCCCTCGCCGCCTTCACCACCCTGGCCCAGTCCATCGACCCCGAGCAGCTGCGCAAGACGTTCAAGGACGGCGCCGAACTGCTGGACGGCAACGGCCAGGACGTCAACCGGGCGCTCCAGGTCATCGGCGACGTGACCGGCGACCTCGCCGCCCAGGACCAGCGGATCGTCTCCCTTGCCTCCTCGCTGAACGACCTGGCCGGGTCGCTGAACCGGCGCGATGAGAAGCTCAAGGCGCTGTTCAAGGCGTTCAACGACGCCGGAGGGCTGCTGGCCGACGAGCGCGAGCAGCTGCGCGGATTCCTGTCCGGGCTGGAGGCCGTCATCCGCCAGGGCGATGTGATCGTGCAGGTCTACCACGAGCAGCTGCCGTCCACGGTCACCGACCTGTCGGAGCTCGTCATGACGCTGAAGGCCAACAGCGGCTCGGTCGCCGAGGCCATCCAGTCGCTGGCCCGCTTCACCGACGTCGTGGTGAAGGCGTACGACCCCAGGCGGAAGATCGTGACGGTCCGGCTCCAGCTCAGCGCGATCGCCCGCACCTGGCTCCAGCCCATCTTCACCGCGCTGAACTGGGGGCGGGTGCCCTGCCTCCAGCCGCCCTACGGCAACTGCGCCGGCAAGACCATCACGAAGAAGCCGAAGAAGAAGGCGGGGGGCTCATGAGGAGGATCCTCGTGGTGACGGTGCTCGCCGTCACGACCGGCGCCTGTTCGGTCCAGACGCTGGGCGCCCCCAAGGGCGGCCTGGAGTTCGAGGCCGAGTTCACCGACGTGCAGACCCTCGTGGTGGGGCACAGCGTGCAGATCTCCGACGTGCGGATCGGCACCGTCACCGGCATCAGCCTCGACAGGGAATTCCACGCGCACGTGCGGATGGAGCTGGAGCCCGGCCGCAGCCTGCCGCAGGGCGTGACCGCCGCGATCGCCAAGACCTCGCTGCTGGGCGAGAACTACATCAAGATCACCCTGCCGTCCGGCACGACCATGGACTCCAAGCCGTCGCTGGCCGAGGGCGCGCTCATCACCCAGACCTCGGTCCAGCCCGACCTGGAGAGCATCTCCGAGAAGGTCGGCCCGGTCCTGGCCGCGCTCGGCGGGCAGGACCTCGGCCGGATCGTCGACGCCGTCGCCCAGGCCGTCAAGGACAAGGGGCCGCAGCTCAACGAGCTCATCAAACAGGTGACCGACATCTCCGACAGCTACGCCGCCGCCGCCGAGGACCTCCAGACGACCATCGACGGGTTCGCCCGCCTGGGCGACTCGCTGGCCGACAAGAGCTCCGAACTCGACCGGATGCCAGGACGGCTGGTGCTGGCCACCGACCGGATCGAGCGCGACCGCAAGGAGCTGAAGAAGGCGGTGGAGGACCTGGTGGAACTCGCCGAGCAGTTCAACGCCAAGATCCACTCCCGGCACGCCGAGCGGCTGAAGAAGCTGCTGCTCAGGCTCGACCGGATCCTCGACGCGATGGTCAGGGGCAGGAAGACGCTGAAGGCGCTGGTCGTCAACCTCCGCGACGGGATGCTGGGCGCCCCGTCGCTGACCTACAAGAGCCAGGGCCTGATGCAGGCGTGGCTGGCGGGGTTCATCTCCTTCGACGCCGACTCCACCCATGTCACCGCCAACGGCGGACGCGGCGAGGAAGTCGACCTTTCGGTCTCGACACGGCGGGCGCTGTCGCCGGTCTCGCAAAGGGGTGACTGATGCGGCTCAGAATCCTGGTCAACCTCGTGTCGTTCGCCGTGCTCGGCGTGGTGCTGTGCGTCTGGGCGCTGACGAGCATCGTCACCGTCGACGCCCTGCGCAAGCCGTTCACGGTGCGCGCGGAGTTCGCCTCCTCGCCCGGCCTGCGGCAGGACCTGGAGGTCTCCTACCTCGGCGTCAGGGTCGGCTCTGTCGACACCGTCAAGCTGGAGCACGGCAAGGTCGTCGTCGACATGCACATGGACCGCGGCGTCGAGGTCCCCTCGAACGTCAAGGCGGCGGTGCTGCGCAAGTCCGCGGTCGGCGAGCCCTACATCGAGATGGAGCCGGGCGACGGCCAGGCCGGCCGGATCCTGCGCCAGGGCGACGTCATCCCGCTGTCGCGCACCAGCGTCACGGTCGACTACAAGCAGCTGTTCGACGGCTTCGGGAACCTGCTGAAGGCGGTGGACCCCAAGGACGCCAACACCGTCCTGCACGAACTCGCCGTCGGCCTGTCCGGGCGCGACACCACCCTGCGCGACCTGATCGGCGACGCGCACCAGCTCACCGGCACCCTCGCCGACAACGCCGAGGTGCTGGACGAGCTGTCGGTCCAGCTCACCCGGCTCACCGAGATCCTCGCCGACGGGGGCCCCGAGCTGGCGAACGGCCTGGACGGGCTCGCGGCGTTCAGCACCGAGCTGTCGGGGCAGCGCAAGAACCTCGACAGCGTCCTGGACCGCGGTCCGCAGTTCCTGACGAACGTGCGGGCGCTGATGGACGCGGCGCGGCCCGGCCTGAGCTGTCTGCTGAACGCCCTGGGCACGCCCTCGGCGCCGCTGTTCACGCCGGAGACGAGCGAGAACCTCACCCACGGCCTCGGGCTGCTCCACCAGCGGGTCCCCAAGATCGTGAACGATGTGATCGAGAAGACCCCGCACGGCTCCTACGCCAAGGTCACGATGGTGCTCGTCGCGGGCGGCTCCATCCCCGCCGCCAAGGAGTACATCCCCGCCCTTACCGGCCCGAAGACGCCGAACCTCTACTACTGCACCAAGGCGTACAAGACGAACGACCTCCAGGAGAAGACGCGGCAGACGAACCAGCGGGCGGCGGAGCCGGCGGCGACACCGCAGGCCGGTCCCTTCACCGCCGTCGAGGCGCCGGAGACGACCAGCGCGCGGCCCGCGTCCGACTCCTCGCCGCTGGGCCGCTGGCTCCCCCTCTTGCCGGTCGTCCTGGCCGCCGCCGTCCTGGCCTTCGCGGCACGGCGCGCCATCGCCGTCCTCCGCCGCCGCACCGCCCGCTGACCACGAACTGGAGAAGACATGGGCAACCCCACGAAGACCGAAGAGGTTCTCGACTCCGCGGAGGAGGAGACCGCCGTCTCGACCGGCTCCGCGGAAGAGGAGCGGGAAGAGCCCGCCGAGACCGTCGAGCCCGCGGAGGCGGAGGCTGCCGAGGTCGAGGTCGAGGCCGCGGAGGCGGAGGCGGAGCCCGCGAAGGCCGTGAAGGCTGCGGAGGCGGAGCCCGCGAAGGCGGCGAAGGCGAAGGAGAAGCCGGAGGGCGGCGAGGGCGGCGGGCGCGGGTGGCGGGAGCGGCTGAGCGGCGGTGTCGTCACGGTGACGGCGCTGGTCGTGCTGGTCGTCTCGCTGGTGGTCTCGGGCGTCCTGTGGAACGCCTACACCGGTGCCTCCGATGAGCTCGACGCGCAGCGCCAGGTGCGGACCCGGTCGGCGGAGTTCGCGCGCGCCTTCCTGCTGTACCGCAAGTCCGACCTCGACGGCTGGG
>JAFACJ010000987.1 GCA_023425615.1 Actinomycetes bacterium | reverse complement strand
CAACATTGTCTGTCCTCAATGGGCCATGTCCCCGAAGTCGTGACATCGCGGTCCGAGGAGCCCCGGGCGGGCGTGGGCGCCGGCGCCGGTCGTTAGACTCGCGGGCATGGCAGGCCGCATCCGACAGGAAGACATCGCCTTGGTGCGGGAGAGGGCGCCGATCGACTCTGTGGTCGGGGAGTATCTCCAGCTCGTGGGCGCGGGAGGCGGCAACGCCAAGGGGCTGTGCCCCTTCCACGACGAGAAGACGCCGTCGTTCAACGTCACGCCCAGCAGGGGGCTGTTCTACTGCCACGGGTGCGGGGTCGGCGGCGACGTCATCAAGTTCGTCCAGGAGATCGACCACCTGAGCTTCGCCGAGGCCGTGGAGCGGCTGGCGGCCAAGGCCGGCGTGCAGCTGCGGTACGAGGAGGGCGGGTACGTCCCGCGCAAGGAGACCGGGCAGCGGGCGCGGCTCGTGGAGGCGCACCAGGCGGCGGCGGAGTTCTACACCGCGCAGCTGGGCACCCCGCAGGCAGGGCCGGGCCGCCGGTTCCTCATGGAGCGCGGCTTCCAGGCGGCCGACGCCGCGCACTTCGGCATCGGTTACGCGCCGAACGAGTGGGAGGCGCTCGTCCGGCATCTGCGGGCCCGCGGGTTCACCGACCGTGAGCTGATCACCGCCGGGCTGTGCGTCGAGGGCCGCCGCGGCCCGCGCGACAGATTCCGCGGCAGGCTGGTGTGGCCGATCCGCGACGTGTCGGGCGACGTGATCGGCTTCGGCGCGCGCAAGCTGCTGGACTCCGACGACGGGCCCAAGTACCTCAACACCCCCGAGACGCCGATCTACCACAAGAGCTCCGTCCTCTACGGGCTCGACCTGGCCAAACGGGAGATCGGCAAGGCGAGGAAGGCGGTGATCGTCGAGGGGTACACCGACGTCATGGCCTGCCATCTGGCGGGGGAGACCACGGCCATCGCCACCTGCGGCACCGCCTTCGGCGACGAGCACATCAAGGTGCTGCGCCGGATGCTGCTCGACCAGGACGAGGGCCGCGGTGAGGTGATCTTCACCTTCGACGGCGACTCGGCGGGCCAGAAGGCGGCGCTGCGCGCGTTCGAGGCCGACCACAAGTTCGCGAGCCAGACGTTCGTCGCCGTCCAGCCCGACGGCCTCGACCCGTGCGAGCTGCGCATCAAGCAGGGCGACGCGGCGGTCCGCGATCTGGTGGCCTCCCGGGTGCCGCTGTTCGAGTTCGCCATCCGCAGCCGGATCGAGCGCTTCGACCTCGACAACGTCGAGGGCAGGATGCAGGCGCTGGACGCGGTGGCGCCGATCATCGCCGGCATCCGCGACGCCGGGCGGCGCAAGCTGTACGCCGTCCAGCTCGACCGCTGGCTGGGGATCATGGACGAGCGGCTGGTGCTGCGCCGGGTGAACGAGCACATGAAGGGCGCCACGCCCGCGCCGCGGCAGGTCAAGCCGCAGGCCGACCCGAACGACCCGTCCGTCGAGCTGGAGCGCGAGCTGCTGAAGATGGCGCTCCAGCGCCCGGCGACGCTCGGCCCCTCCTACGACACGCTGGCGCCCGAGGAGTTCTCCGCCGACGGGCACCGCGCCGTCCACCGGGTGATCCTGGCTGGGGGCGGGGCGGCGGGCGCCGTCGCCCCGCTGGAGTGGGCGGCGCGGCTGCGGGAGCAGGCGCCGGACGAGGAGACACGATCGCTGCTGATCAGGCTCAGCGTGGAGCCGCCCAAAGCCGACGGGGTTTCGGACGATGCTTATTCCCGCGCGCTTCTCGCCCGTTTCATGGAACTGCAGCTCACCAGGCGGATAGCCGCGTTGAAATCCAAACTCGGGAGGCTGAATCCGGTCTCCGAGGCTGAGGAGTACAACAGGCTCTTCGGTGACCTGGTGGCCCTTGAGCAGCAAAGAAGGCGCTTCCGGGACCAGGGGGTACCAGAGTTGTGACCCCGCGTAAGTGAATTAGGCCCTGCTATTTCAGTGTGTTCTGAAGCACACTGTCTACGTGGGCCCTTTGGTAATGATGCCCAGCGAGGCACCGTCGGCCGAGCAGGTGGCCGACCTCGTCGCACGTGGGAAGGAGCGCGGAGGCGTCACCGTCGACGACGTCGCCGCCGCTCTGGATCGCTCTGAACTGCCGGCCGACGCGCTGGAGCGCGTCGCCCGCATGCTCGCCGAGCAGGGGGTGGAGGTCCTCGAGTCGCGTGCCGACGGCGAGGAGCTCCAGCGAGCGGAGGAGGAAGACCTCGGCAGAAGGGCGCCCACCAGCGACCTGGTACGGATCTACCTGCGGGAGATCGGCCGTGTCCCGCTGCTCACGGCAGAAGACGAAGTAGAACTCGCCAAGTCGATC
Source organism: Actinomycetes bacterium (assembly GCA_023425615.1). Lineage (GTDB taxonomy): Bacteria > Actinomycetota > Actinomycetes > Streptosporangiales > Streptosporangiaceae > Actinocorallia. The sequence goes on along the minus strand of JAFACJ010000987.1, from coordinate 623 downwards.
GAGGCGGGATTGTTCGCCGAGGAGAAGGTGGCCCGCGTGGCACTCCTCTCCAGCGCCGAACGGCTCGACCTCCAGCAGCTCGCCCGCGAAGGGGCGCGCGCCAAGCAACGGCTGACCGAGGCCAACCTGCGGCTGGTGGTGTCCATCGCCAAACGCTACGTGGGCCGCGGCATGCTCCTCCTCGACCTCATCCAGGAGGGCAATCTCGGCTTGATCAGGGCGGTCGAGAAGTTCGACTACACGAAGGGGTACAAGTTCTCCACCTACGCCACCTGGTGGATCAGGCAGGCGATCACCCGTGCGATCGCCGACCAGGCGCGGACGATCCGCATCCCGGTGCACATGGTGGAGACCATCAACAAGCTGATCAGGGTGCAGCGCCAGCTCCACCAGGACCTCGGGCGCGAGCCGCTGCCCGAGGAGATCGGCGTGGAGATGGGCCTGGCGCCCGACCGGGTGGTGGAGATCCAGCGGATCGCCCAGGAGCCGGTCTCGCTCCAGTCGCCGATCGGCGAGGAGGACTCCGACCTCGGCGACTTCATCGAGGACGCCGACGCGGTCGTGCCGATCGAGGCGGCGGCGTTCATCTTGCTCCAGGACCAGCTGGGCGGCATCCTCTCGGC
>JAFACJ010000986.1 GCA_023425615.1 Actinomycetes bacterium | reverse complement strand
GCGACGAGCCGGTCGACGGCCTGGCGCGCCCACACCCACAGGTTGAGCGCCATGCTGGCCCGCTCGTAGGCGAGGGTGGTGAGCGCGACCTTCCAGCCGCCGCCGACGGGCCCGAGGACGTCCTCGTCGGCCACGAACACCTCGTCCAGGAACATCTGGTTGAACTCGGTGTCGCCGTTCAGCATGACGAGGGGCCTGACCTTGATGTCGCGCATGTCGGCCAGGAAGTAGGTGATGCCCTCGTGCTTGGGCGCCTCGGTGTCGGTGCGGGCCAGCAGCATGCAGCGGGTGGCGTTGTGGGCGTTGGACGTCCACACCTTCTCGCCGCTGATCAGCCAGCCGCCGTCGACCTTGCGGGCCGCGGTGCGCAGGCTCGCCAGGTCCGAGCCGGATCCGGGCTCGCTGAAGCCCTGGCACCAGTACTCACGGCTGTCGAGGATCGCGGGCAGGTACCGCGCCTTCTGCGCGGCGGTGCCGTGCGCGAGGATCGTCGGCCCTGCGAGCATGGAGCCGACGCCGTTCAGGGCGTAGGGGGCGCCCCGGCGCTCGGCCTCCTCGTTGAAGATCGCCTGGGACAGGGGGTCGAGGCCGCGCCCGCCGAACTCCACGGGCCACGACAGGCCGGTCCAGCCGCCGTCGGACAGCCGCTGCTGCCAGACGCGCGACCAGTGCTCGCGTTCCTCCTGGCCGAGACCGTCCTGGGGCGGGACGTCGGCCAGCGCCTCATCCAGCCAGCCGCCCACCTTCGCGCGGAACGCCGCGTTCTCGGCGCTGTCACGGAAATCCACAGTCTCAACTCCTGCTTCAGGCGGAGGCGCCGCCGGCGGTGACCGCCACGGCGTCCTCCGACAGACGTGCCTTGTAGAGCTTGCCGTTGGGGTCGCGCGGCAGCCCGGCGACGAGGTGGAGGCGCGCGGGGCACTTGACCCTCGCCAGCCGCTCGGCGCAGTGCGCGGCGATCGACGCGCGCAGTTCCTGCCCCTTCAGCGGTCCGGGCGCCGTCTCGATGAACGCGACGGGCACCTCACCGAGGTCGGCGTCGGGCGAGGCGATCACCCCGGCGTCGGCAACCTGCGGGTGGGTGAGCAGCGCCGCCTCGATCTCGGCCGGGTAGACGTTCACGCCGCCGACGATGATGAGGTCGCTGGACCTTCCCGTGAGGAACAGGTAGCCGTCCTCGTCGACGTAGCCGAGGTCGCCGACGGTGAGCAGGCCGTCCCTGCGGGCGCGCCGCGTCTTCTCGGGGTCGTTGTGGTACTCGATCACGTCGGTCCCCTGCCGCATGTACACGGTGCCCTCGACGCCCGGGGCGACCTCGCGGCCGTCGGCGTCGAGGATCTTCAGGGTGGAGATCGACGCGGGCCGTCCGACGGTGCCGGGACGGGCGAGCCACTCGTGCGGCCGGGCGATGGTGGTGCCGACCTCGGTGGAGCCGTAGTACTCGTAGAGGACGGGCCCGAACCAGTCGAGCATCCGCTCCTTCACCGGCCGGGGGCAGGGCGCGGCGCCGTGCAGGACGGCGCGCAGCGAGCCCACCTCGGCGGCGGCCCGCACCGCCTCGGGCAGTTGCAGCAGCCGGTGGAACTGGGTCGGGACCATGTGGGTGCCGGTCACGCCGTACCGGGCGACGGCGTCGAGGAACATCTCGCCGGTCCAGCCGTCCATGAGGACGAGGCGGCCGCCCAGGTGCAGCGTGCCCGCGGCGGGGGTGAGGTTCGCCGAGTGGTAGAGCGGCGCGGACACGAGCCAGACCGCGCAGGCGTCGGCCATGCCGTACTCGTCGAACAGCCACTTGTAGGTGCGGGCGCCCGCGTCGGCGTCGCCGTCGGGCAGGGGCCGCCGGACGCCCTTGGGCCGCCCGGTCGTGCCGGAGGTGTAGAGCATGAGCGAGCCGGCCGGGCGCTCGGCCGGCAGGTCAGGGCTCTGGCCTTCGGTGAGGTCGGTGAAGGGCCGTGCCCCGCTTCCGGCGGGGCATGTCCCGTCGACGAACAGGGGCACCCGCCCGGCGACCGCGGCGGCGGTCTGGCCGGCGGGCTTCTGGGAGCAGACGACGGCCGCGGCGCCGCAGTCGTCAACGATGTAGGCGATCTCCTCGGCCGTCAGGTGGTAGTTGATGTTGACCAGGTACACGCCGCTCTGCATGGCCGCGAGATAGAGCGCCACCATCCTGAGGGAGTTGCTCATGACGCAGGCGACGGTGTCGCCGCGGCGCAGGCCCGCCACCTCGCGCAGGCCGTGGGTCAGCCGGTTCACCTCGGCGCCCAGTTCACCGTAGGTGAGGGCGGCGCCCGAGGCGTCGACGATCGCGGGACGATCCGGCTCGGCCTCGGCCCACCAGCGGAACCCGACGCGCTCCTCGCTCACCCGCTCCTCCTTAAGTTAATGCCGACCGTTCGGTATCTTTTGCCGAAAACAGATTATGTGAGGTCCCCTGGACATGTCCATACCGCTCATCACCGAACAAAGCGCCTCTTTTGCCCGAAGCGCCGTGCCTCCCGCCCGGCGGGTCACCGACGGCGTCTGGACCATCCCCCTCCCGCTCACGGGCAGCCCGCTCGTCTCCACGTTCATGTACCTCATCGAGACACCGGGCGGGCTCGTCCTCATCGACGCGGGGTTCGCCGCCGAGGACGCCTGGCAGGCGCTGCTGGCCGGGCTGCGCGCCGCCGGAGCCGCCCCGTCGGAGATCACCGCGACGGTGCTCACCCACAACCACCCCGACCACATCGGCTTCGCCGACAGGCTGCGCGCCGAGGGCGGCGCGGCCGTGGCCATCCACCCGCTCGACTGCTTCGCCACCCAGCACGCGATCCGCGGCGGATTCCTCGACCAGCTGGAACGCGCCCTGCTCCTGGCGGGCGTACCGGACGCCGAACGCGCGGAGATGACCCGCTCGGCCCGGCGGCTGGCCCGCTACAGCGAGTCCCTCGTGCCCGACGTGCTGCTGACCGAGGGCGACACGGTGGGCGGCGCGCTGGAGGTCCTGCACACGCCGGGCCACACCTACGGGCACATCGCCCTGCGCGACCGGCGGCGCGGTCTGCTGTTCACCGGCGACCTGCTGATGCCGACCGGCGAACCCCAGTTCGCCCCGGTCTCCCTGCCCGGCGACGACCCGGGCGCCGACCTCACCGCCTCCCTCGACCGGATCTCCGGCCTGCCCGCCTACCTCGTCCTGCCGGGCCACCAGTACCCGATCGCCGACCACGCCGGACGGTGCCGCGCGGTCCTCGCC
>JAFACJ010000319.1 GCA_023425615.1 Actinomycetes bacterium | reverse complement strand
TGGGACGTCATCGCCCGCATCAACGGCGGCGGTGTGACCGGTCAGGCCGGCGCCCTGCGCATGGGAATCTCCCGGGCGCTGCAGATCTCCGACCCGGACAACCGCCCCGCCCTGAAGAAGGCCGGCTTCCTCACCCGTGACCCGCGGGCCAAGGAACGCAAGAAGGCCGGTCTCAAGAAGGCGCGTAAGGCTCCGCAGTACAGCAAGCGTTGATTCTCCTGCTTGTGTGATCAAGCGGCGGGCACCACTGGTGTGGTGTCCGCCGTTTGGCATCCCCCCCGAGATGAAAGTGATCAGACGTGGGTCGTTTGTTCGGAACCGATGGGGTGCGGGGTCTTGCCAACCGGGACCTCACCGCGAGGCTGGCGATGGAGCTGTCCATCGCCGCGGCCAGGGTCCTCGGCGACGCCGGGGCGTTCGAGGGGCACCGGCCGGTCGCGGTGGTGGGCCGCGACCCGCGGGCCTCGGGCGAGTTCCTGGAGGCGGCGGTCGTGGCGGGCCTGGCCGGCGCGGGTGTGGACGTGCTGCGGCTGGGGGTCCTGCCGACTCCCGCGGTGGCGTACCTGACCAGGGAGCTGGGCGCCGACCTGGGGGTGATGCTGTCGGCCTCGCACAACCCCGCGCCGGACAACGGCATCAAGTTCTTCGACCGCAGCGGCTACAAGCTCGCCGATGAGATCGAGGACCGGATCGAGGCGCACCTGGGGGAGGAGTGGGAGCCGCCGACCGGCGCCGGAGTTGGCCGCGTCCTCGAAGCGCACGACAAGGTGGCCGCCTACGCCGACCATCTGCTGTCCACGCTGGACGTCCCGCTGGCGGGGCTGCGGGTCGTGGTGGACTGCGCGCACGGCGCTGCCGCCGAGCTGGCGCCCGAGCTGCTGCGCCGGGCCGGTGCCGAGGTCATGGCGATCGGCGCGGAGCCGGACGGGCTGAACATCAACGACGGTGTCGGCTCCACGCATCTCGACACGCTGCGCGAGGCGGTCCTGGCGCACGGCGCCGACGCGGGCGTCGCCTTCGACGGCGACGCCGACCGCTGCCTTGCCGTCACCGCCGGCGGCGAGGTCGTGGACGGCGACCAGATCATGGCGATCCTGGCGCTGGAGCTGCACGAGGTGGGCCGGCTTCCGGCCGGGACGGTCGTGGCGACCGTCATGTCGAACCTGGGCTTCAAGCTGGCGCTGCAGGGCTACGGGCTGCGGATCCTGGAGACCGCCGTCGGCGACCGCTACGTCCTGGAGGCGATGCGGGAGGGCGGCTACGGCTTCGGCGGCGAGCAGTCGGGGCACGTGATCATGCTGGAGCACGGCACCACCGGCGACGGGCTGCTGACCGGGCTGCATCTGCTGGGCGCGGTCGCGCGGCGCGGCCGTCCGCTGGATGAGCTGGCCAAGTGCATGACCAGGCTGCCGCAGGTGCTCATCAACGTGCGGGGCGTGGACAAGGCGCGGGCGAAGACGTCCGAGGGCCTGCGGGCGGCGATCAAGGCGGCGGAGCTGGAGCTGGGCGACTCCGGGCGGGTGCTGATCCGTCCGTCGGGCACCGAGCCGATGGTCAGGGTCATGGTCGAGGCGGCGCTGGAGGAGCAGGCGCACACCATCGCCGAGCGGCTGGCCGAGGCGGTCCGCGACCACCTGTGACGGCCCGCCGGTTATTCGGTTCCGGCGGAGAGCGGGGTTTGGCTAGGCTCGTGGGTTCGCCCGTCTTCCAGGGCGATTTCCCCGATCCCGCAGAGGAGAGCCGACGCATGCCCAGGGAAGCCGACGTGGCAGGGACTCTGGAGGCCGAGCGCGCCCATCTCGCGCAGGCGCGCGACGCCCTGCGCGCCATGCGCGAGCACGCCGAGTCGCTGTCGGCGGACGCGGCCGGCGACTGGGTCTCGCAGCAGGTGCTGGAGTCGCTGCTGGACCAGCGGATCCGCGCGCTGGCCGACCATCCGGACACGCCGCTGTTCTTCGGGCGGCTCGACCACGCCGAGGACGGCGCCGCCGGCGATGTGCCCGAGACGGTGTACGTCGGACGGCGGCACGTCCACGACGAGGGGGGCCTGGCGCTCGTCCTCGACTGGCGGGCGCCGGTCTCGCGGGCGTTCTACCAGGCGGGGCCGCAGGACCCGATGGGGGTGGCGCGGCGGCGGAGGTTCGGCTTCGACCGCGGCGCGCTGACCGCCTTCGAGGACGAGCCGCTGGACGGCAGGGAGCTGGGGCCCTCCCGGCTGCTGGCCGAGGAGATCGAACGGCCGCGCACCGGCCCGATGCGCGACATCGTGGCGACGATCCAGCCGGAGCAGGACGTCATCGTGCGGGCGGCGCTGCCGGACACGGTGTGCGTCCAGGGGGCTCCTGGCACCGGCAAGACGGCGGTGGGCCTGCACCGGGCGGCGTATCTGCTGTTCGCCCACCGGGAGCGGCTGAGCCGCGCGGGCGTGCTCATCGTCGGGCCGAACCGCGTCTTCCTCTCCTACATCGCCAGCGTGCTGCCGGCGCTCGGTGAGGTGCGGGTGGACCAGGCGACCGTGGACGACCTCCTCGGCGCTCCCACGGGGACGGAGCCGCTCGCCGTCGCCGCGCTGAAGGGCGACGCGCGGCTCGCGGAGGTGCTGCGGAAGGCGCTGTGGATGCACCTCGCGAAGCCGGAGACGGGGCTGCTGTTCGTCAAGGGCGGCTCGCGTTACCGCATCCCCGACTACGAGGTGCGGGAGCTGGTCTCCTCCCTGCGCGGGACGACTCGTTACGGCGCCGGACGCAACACCCTCGCCCAGCGGCTCGCGCATCGCGTGCTCGTGCAGATGGAGCAGCGCGGGGAGGCACCTGACGACCGCGTGCACGACGCCGTGGCCAGGTCCAAGGCCGTCAAGGCGATCATCGATCAGGTGTGGCCGAAGGTGACGCCGCAGCAGGTCCTCCACCGGCTGCTCGGTGACGCGGAGTTCCTCGCGGAGGCCGCCAGGGGCCTGCTGGACGAGGCGGAGCAGGCGCTGCTGCGCTGGGAGAAGGCGCCGCGCTCGCCGCGCTCGGTGAAGTGGACCTCCGCCGACGCCGCCCTGCTGGACGAGCTCGCCGACCTCATCGAGCGCACCGGCTCGCTCGGGCATCTCGTCGTCGATGAGGCGCAGGACCTGTCGCCGATGCAGCTGCGGGCGCTGGGGCGGCGCTGCGCGACGGGTTCGGCGACGATCCTGGGCGACCTGGCCCAGGGCACGACGCCGTGGTCGGCCCGTACCTGGAAGGAGGTCCTCGCCCATCT
>JAFACJ010000978.1 GCA_023425615.1 Actinomycetes bacterium | reverse complement strand
CGTGAGGGCGGCGCGCCTCCCCCGGTCCGCGGACAGCCGCGCGGCGGGCACGGCCAGCAGCGCGGCGCCCAGGACGGCGCAGGTCTGGGCGAGGCCGCCGACGGTGTCGCTGCCCGACAGGTCCCTGGCGATCAGGGTGCTCGCCGCCACGCCGAGACCGACCCCGATGCCGCCCAGGACCTGGGCGGTGGTGAGCACGGACAGGACCCGGCGCTGCACCGCGGCCCGGTAGGCGCCACGCTGGGCCGTCCAGACCTGCCCCGAACCGACGCTCGTCATATGTACCGCCGCTGGATGTACAGAAATGCCGGTTAAGTGCCCGTCAGCATAGTCAGCGTGCTCTCTGTGACGCGAGAGTTTGTTTCCTGTTTTCCGTGCCGGTTCCCCGCCGCGGCTCCACGGTCGTTCCCGGTTGTCAGCCTCACGCCCGTGAAGGTCGCAATCGTGGCGGAATCATTCCTGCCCAGGGTGAACGGGGTGACCACCTCGGTCTGCCGGATCCTGGAGCACCTCGCCCTCCGCGGGCACGAGGCCGCCGTCATCGCCCCCGGGCCCGGCCCCTCCCGCCACGCCGGAGCCCCCGTCCACCTGGTGCCCGGCGTCTCCCTGCCCGTCTACAAGTCGTTCGCCGTCGGAGTCCCCGGGCGCCGCGTGGAGCACCTCCTGCGCGACCTCCGGCCCGACCTCGTCCACCTGGCCTCGCCCGCCGTGCTCGGCGCGGCCGGCGCCACCGCCGCCCGGCGCCTCGACCTGCCCTGCGTCGCGGTCTTCCAGACCGACCTCGCCGGCTTCTTCCGGCGCTACGGGTTCCGCGGCACCGACGCCCTCCTGTGGTCGTGGCTGCGCCACGTCCACGCCAAGGCCGACCGCACCCTCGCCCCCTCGCTGCCCACCCTGCGGGAGCTGGAGGCACGGGGCTTCCCCCGCCTCGCCCTGTGGGGCAGGGGCGTCGACCAGACCGCCTACCACCCCCGCCACCGCTCCGCCGCGCTGCGCGCCAGCCTCGCGCCGGACGGCGAGGTGCTCATCGGCTATCTGGGCCGGCTGGCGCCCGAGAAGCAGGTGGAGCTGCTGGCGCGGCTCGACGGCATCCCCGGCACCCGCCTGGTCGTCATCGGCGACGGCCCCTCCGGACCCCGGCTGCGCTCCCTGCTGCCCGGCGCCGTGTTCACCGGCTTCCAGACCGGCGCCGCCCTCTCCGAACTCCTCGCCTCACTCGACGTCTTCGTGCACACCGGCGCCAACGAGACGTTCTGCCAGGCGCTCCAGGAGGCGCTGGCCTCCGGGGTCCCCGCCGTCGCCCCCGCCGCGGGAGGCCCCCTCGACCTGATCAGGCCCGGCGTGAACGGCCTGCTGTTCCCGCCCTCGGACGGCGACGCGCTGCGCGCCGCCGTCATGTCCCTCGCCGCGGACGCCACGGGCCGCGCCCGCATGGGCGAGGCGGCCCTGCGCTCGGTCCGCGCCCGCACCTGGGAGGCGGTCTGCGACCAGCTCCTCGCCCACTACACCGAGGCCGTCCACGGCTCCCCCCTCCGCCGCGCCGCTTGAGCGCCGTCATCGCCCTCCAGAGGTCGTACATGGCTCCTACCCCCACCGCTCCGTCCGGGCCGCGCTTCCGCCTGGTGGTCTCCCTGCACGACGTGGCGCCCGCCACGGCCGAGGAGACCGCCTCCTGGCTGGCGGAACTCGACGCGCTCGGCGTCCCGGCGTCCCTGCTGGTGGTACCCGGGCGGTTCGGCGGCGGTCCCCGCCTCGCCGACGCGCCGGAGTTCGCCGCCTGGCTGCGCTCCCTGAGCGGACACGAGATCTCCCTGCACGGCCTGCACCACGCGGGGGTGCCCGGCGGGCCGCACTGGCGGCAGGCGGTCAACCGCGCCATGGCCAGGGGGGCGGGGGAGTTCTGCGCGCTCACCGAGGTCCAGGCCGAGGCGCGGCTCCGCGCCGGACTCCAGATCATGCGGGAGGCGGGGCTGCCCGTCACCGGCTTCACCCCGCCCGGCTGGCTCGCCTCCCCGGGGACCCGCGCGGCGCTGCGCTCCCTCGGCTTCGCGTACTGGACCAGCCAGGCGGCGGTACACACCCTGCCGTACGGGCGCGTCCACCGCATGCCCGCCCTCTCCCACCGGCCCGGCGGCAGGGGAGAGCGCACCGGGGCCCGGCTGATGGTCGCCGCCGCCCGCACCCTCTCCCGCGCCGGCACCTCCTTCCGCGTCGCCCTCCACCCCGCCGACCTCGACCGGCCCGGTCTGCGCGAGGCGACGCGCACGGCGATCGAGACGGCGCTGCGCGCCGGAGCGGGGCCGCTCACGTACGCGGAGCTGACGGGCACATGAAGATCGTCCAGTTGGCGAACCTCTACAGCCCGGTGTCGGGCGGGCTGCGGACCGCCGTCGACGAGCTCGGGCGCGGCTACACGCGCGGCGGGCACGAACGGGTGCTGGTGTTCCCCGGCAGACGGCTCGCCCGGCGGGAGACCGAGCACGGGACGGTGATCACGGTGCCGGGACCGTCGGTGGCGCCCGGCTACCGGTTCGTCCTCGACCCCCGGCCGGTGCTGCGGGTGCTGGAGCAGGTGAGGCCGGAGGCGGTGGAGGTCTCCGACAAGGCGACGCTGGCCGTCGCGGCGCGCTGGTGCCGGCGGAGGGGAGCGCGGTCGGTCCTGTTCTCCCACGAGCGGCTGGATGCGATACTCGCGGCGCGGGTGCCGTTCCAAAGGCCGCTGGAGCAGGCGGCGGACCGGTGGAACCGGCGGCTCGCCGGATGGTTCGACGCGATCGTGGCGACGTCGGCGTTCTCAGCTGCGGAATTCCTGCGGGTGGGCGCGCAGAACGTCCACCTCGTCCCGCTGGGCGTGGACCTGGCGACCTTCCGGCCCCGGCCGCCCCGCCACGGGGAGCGGACGGCGCGGCTGGTGCTCCTGTCGCGGCTGTCCCGGGAGAAACGCCCGGAACTGGCGCTGGCCGCCGTGCGGGAACTGCTGCGGCGCGGCCTCGACGTCAGGCTCGATGTGATCGGTGACGGGAACCTGCGCGCGTCGCTGGTCCGCGAGGCGGCGGGGCTGCCGGTGGTCTTCCACGGGCACCTGGGCTCCCGCGCCGCACTGGCG
>JAFACJ010000256.1 GCA_023425615.1 Actinomycetes bacterium | reverse complement strand
GAGCGGCCCCGGTGCCGCGGTGGCGGGCGGCAGGTGCTCGACGAGGGTGCGGGGCGCGGCGTAGTAGTCACGAATCTCTGCGACATACGTGACGGTTTCGTCGGCGGCCGGGTCGGGACGCCAGGTCAGCAGGTACCGGGGAGCGGTCAGGGGCGGCTGGTCGAGGACGGTGGGCAGGGCGGTGCCGCCGGGAGCCGCGAAGCCGTAACCGGCCGGTCCGGAGGTTCCGGTGACGACCTGGCGGGCGAAGGCCACGATGCTGGTGTGCCGGATCTGGCGGACCAGGAGCTCGGTGAGGAACGCGTCGCGGGCCGATTCGAGGTGCCGCAACCCGGTCGGAGTGATCAGGAGCGGGACGTCCTGCCAGTTGGCGAAGGGGATCAGGGCGTCGCGCAGCAGGACGATCTGGTGCAGCCACTCGTTGTAGAGCTGCATCGTGACGGGCCCGCCGCGACGGCCGCGGAGCAGGTCGGCCGCGGGAGGGGTGAGCAGGTGGCCGTAGCAGTGGCTGCGGACGACCAGCGGGCCGGCGGGCAGCGGTATCCGGTCGGTGAGCAGCCTCTGGAGGGCTGCGGGCATGAAAAAATCAGTCGATGGCGGCCAGTGCGACCTCCACGAGGGGTTCGAGGGCATTGAGGTCCGGCGTGATCTTCGAGGAGACCAGCAGTCCGTTGAGGAAGGTGACGAGGAAGGCGGCGACGGTGTGCGGATCGTGCCGCGCCGTGATCTCGCCCCGCTCCGCCGCGACCCGCAGCACCTCGGCGAGCGCGTCACGGCTCGCCTCCTGCATGTCCCGCACGATGCGCCGGATCGACGGGTCCTCCGGCAGCCGCTCGCAGGCGGCGTTGACCGCCAGGCAGCCCCGGCCGCCCTGCCCGACGGCGATGCGGATCCGCTCCGCCAGCAGCGTGCGGATCGCCGAGCGGGCGTCCGCCCCCTCCTCCAGGTCGCGCAGGGCGTCCGCCGCGAGGGTGGCGCGGTAGTGCTCCAGCGCCGCCCGGTACAGGCCGTCCTTGTCGCCGAACGCCGCGTACAAGGACCCCTGCCCGACCCCCAGGTGCCGGGTCAGGTCGCGCACCGAGGTCGCCTCGTAGCCGCGCGCCCAGAACAGCTCCATGGCGCGGCCCACCGCCGCCTCGGTGTCGAACTCACGGGTCCTCGCCATGGCCGCACCCCAACCTATCTGGATCGATCGTTCAAGAAAGCGTGGGCGCCCGAAGGTCCCGACGGTGCGTCGGTATCATGCCGACATGATGTCGATAAATTATCCTTCACAAGGGCGTGGCGTGTGTTCATAGCGCTCAGGGAGCTGAAGTTCGCCAGGGCCCGGTTCGGGCTCATGGGAGCCGTGGTGGCGTTGATCGCCGTGCTCATGGTGATGCTGTCCGGGTTGTCGGTGGGGCTGGTCAACGACGGTGTGTCGGGGTTGCAGCGGCTGCCGGTGACGTCGTTCGCGTTCGAGGAGGGGGTGCAGCACGACGCCGCCTTCTCGCGCAGCGTGGTCAAGGCCGACGCCGTGGCGGCCTGGAAGCGGCAGAAGGGGGTGCAGGAAGCGGCGCCCTTCGGGAACGCGCTGGTCAACGCCAAGAGCGACAGCGGTGTCGAGATCGACTTCGCGCTGTTCGGGGTGGAGGCGGGCTCCTTCCTCTCCCCCGCCGTCGCCCAGGGGGCGCGGCTGAGCGATCAGGACCCCACCGGGATCGTGGTGAGCCGGACGGCCGTGGAAGACGGGATCAAGCTCGGCGACACCGTCACGGTCGACCGGATCGGCACCCGCCTGAAGGTCGTGGGCACGCTCGCCGACCAGCACACCTACGGGCACGTGGACGTCGCCTATGTGCCGTTGCGCACCTGGCAGGAGGTACGGGTCGGCGCGGGCCCCGGCGACGAGGTGCCGGCACGCGCCCACGAGGAGATCACCGCGGTGGCGGTGAAGGGAGCGAACGCCGACACGGCCGCCGGTGACAAGGCGGCCGGGACGGAGACCCTGACGCTCGAGGAGGCGTTCGGCGCCTCGCCCGGCTACACCGCCGAGACGTCCACCCTCACGCTGATCAAGGTGTTCCTCTACGCCATCTCCGCGCTCGTCGTCGGAGCGTTCTTCACGGTCCTGACGATCCAGCGCAAGCAGGAGATCGCCGTCGTGCGCGCGATGGGCGCGTCCACCGGCTATCTGCTGGGCGACGCCATCGCCCAGGCGCTCATCCTCCTGCTCCTGTCGGTGGGCGTCGGCGTCGCCGTCGGTGTCGGGCTCGGCGGCCTGATCGGCGGCACCGCGCCGTTCGCGCTGGAGGTGGGACCCGTCGCGTCGGCCTCCGTGCTGCTCATCGTCCTCGGGGTGGTGGGCGCGCTCGCCGCGGTGCTGCGCATCACCTCGGTCGACCCCCTGACCGCGCTGGGAGGAAGCCGATGAAGACGGAGACCGGGCTCGTCATGCGTGACGTGGACCTGCGGATCGGCGACGGCGAGGAGGTCGTCCACGCGCTGGACGGCGTGTCGCTCGTCGTGGAGCCGGGAGAGTTCGTCGCCGTCGTCGGCCCTTCCGGTTCGGGCAAGTCCAGCCTCCTGGCCGTCGCCGGCGGCCTGACGACTCCCACCTCCGGCACCGTGCTCGTCGCCGGACACGACATGACGGCGGCCGGCAAGCGGGCGCGTACGGCGCTGCGCCGCGAGGCCATCGGGTTCGTCTTCCAGTCGGGTAACCTGCTTCCCGCGCTGACCGCCGAAGACCAGCTGCGGCTGCCGACCAGGTTCGGGAAGAAGACGGGCCGCGACCCGCTGAAGCTGCTCGCCGAAGTCGGGCTGGAGGAGAAGGCGGGGCGCCGCCCGCACCAGCTCTCCGGCGGCGAGCGCCAGCGGGTGGGCATCGCCCGCGCCCTGATGACCGACCCCGCTCTCCTCCTGGTGGACGAGCCGACCGCCGCGCTCGACCGGCAGCGCAGCCACGACATCGTCGCACTGCTCGCCCGCGAGACCAGGGACCATGGAGTGGCGACCATCATGGTGACGCACGATCATGAGGTGCTGAGCCACTGCGACACCGTCTACGAGATGGTCGACGGAAGGCTCACCGGAGCCGGGTAGGAACAGCGGAAGGAGTCCCGTGCCGAGGATTCAGGCGGCCACCGTGGCCGAGCACCGGGCCATGCAGCGCAAGGCCATCCTGGACGCGGCGCGGGACATCCTCGCCCTGGGCGGCAGCGAGATCCCCAGCCTGGCCGCCGTCGCCCAACGCACCGGCCTGGCACGCTCCAGCATCTACCAGTACTTCAGCTCCAAGAACGACCTTCTGGACGCCGTCATCGCCGACATGTTCCCCCGGTGGGCGGCCTACGTCCAGGCACGCGTCGATGAGGCGTCCACCCCGGCCGCCCGCGCCCTGGCGTACGTGGACGCCAACCTCCACCTGGTGGCCTCCGGGGAGCACGCCATCGCCCGCGGCCTCGCCGCCTTCGCCCGCACCGAGTCCCTGCTGGAGTCCAGCAAGACCCTGCACGACCAGTTGCGCACCCCCCTGTTCGAGGCGCTCACCGATCTGGGCTGCACCGACCCCGAGGCGATGGGCGAGCTGATCCAGGCCGTCGTCCAGCGCGCGTCCCTGATGCTGGAGAGCGGCGACATCCCCGAGGACCGCGCCCGCGCCCTCGCCCGCGAACTCCTGGGTCCCTATCTGGAGCGTGGCGCCTCGTCCTAGCGGGCGGTGCGCAGCGCGATCGGGCCGTTGAGGGTCCGGATCGTGATCGTGTGGGGACTGGCGTCGTCCCTGGGCACATCGGCGCTGACACTGCCGTTCTCGGTGGTCGTCACGACCTTGTAGGCGGCCTTCGGGACCTCCACCTGCACCGCGCCGTTCTCGGTCGTCACTCCCACCTTGTCGGGAACGGTCGTGAGGGACAGGTGGATCTGGCCGTTCTGGGAGGAGGCGTCCACGCGGCGCGAGGTGACTCCGGTGGCGCGCAGTTCCCCGTTCTCGCTCTCCAGGGTGAGAGGGCCGGAGGCGTCCGTGACGGAGACCGCGCCGTTGCCGGTGCGGATCCGCAGCCCCGTGCCGAATCCGGATGCGGAGATGGTGCCGTTCTCGCCCTTGATGGTCGGTGTCACCCTCCTGGGCACCAGCACCTCGTAGCTGATGGAGCAGCGGCTGGCGAGGGTCCCGCAGTCGACGGACAGCGTGAGTTCGTCGCCCTTGAGCTCCCAGGTCGCCTTGGGCCTTCCGCCGATCAGGGACTGGCCGGAGAGGCGGCGGGTCACCTGGACCTCCTCGACGTCGGCGGGCTTGATGTCGAGGTCGCCGACGTTCTTGGAGATGACGAGCCGGTCGCCGACCGGCCCGAACCGGCGCCGTTCGGGCTCGGCGCTGTCGGCCGAGCCGCCGCATCCGGCGAGGGAGGCCAGGGCCAGCACCGCGGCGCATCCCGCCACCGGACGCGCGCGGGTGCGATGACCGGGCTTGGTCAAGGGGTAGGTCTTCACCGTGGCGGACAGGACTACCGATAGCAGAGAGACACTCATGATCTCATCACTTCCCCAGGCCATCATCCTCATCACAGGGATTCAGGCGGCGGGGAAGTCCACCGTCGCGCAGATGCTCGCCGAGCGGCTCCCCCGGTCGGCGCACATCCGCGGCGACCTGTTCCGCCGCATGATCGTCAGCGGCCGTGCGGACATGACGCCCGACCCGTCCGATGAGGCGATACGGCAGCTCCGGCTGCGCCACCGGCTCACGGCGACGACGTGCGACGAGTACTTCCGTGAGGGGTTCACCCCCATCGCCCAGGACGTCATCCTCGGCGACCACCTCACCGACATGGTCCACATGATCCGGCAACGGCCCCTGCTCGGCGTCGTCCTCGCGCCGCGGCCCGACGTGGTCTCCGCCCGTGAGGCGGCACGCCACAAGGACGCCTACGACCAGTGGAGCATCGACGCGCTCGACCAGGAGCTGCGCGCCTGGACCCCCCGTCTCGGCCTCTGGCTCGACACCTCCGACCAGACCCCGGAGGAGACCGTCGAGGAGATCCTCCGACGCGCCTGGATGGAGGCCCAGATCTCCTGAGCCGACGAGATACGCCGATCGGCCCGCGTCCCCGGCCGACTTTCGAGATCATCATGGCGGTACCGGACCGAGGGGATGGGAGCATCGTGGCGACGACCGTGACCGGCGATGGGTACACGCTGTGGTACGAGGCGGTGGGAGAGGGCCCCGGCGTCGTCTTCCCCTCGCGGATGCGCGTCGAGCACTCCGCGCTGGCCTCCGCCCTGGCCGCGGAGGGGTACCGGGTGGTGCGCTACAAGCCGCGGCAGGTCGTCGGTGTGATGGAGGCCGAGGACGAGGCCGGCGGCCCCTGGGACCCGGTCGGCTGGAGCTCCTATCCGCTGGAGGCCGAGATCGCCGACCTGCACGCCGTCGCCGACGCCGCGGGCGTGGGTGACTTCGTCCTGGCCGGCTACTCGGGCATGGCGGCCCTCGCGGGCTTCCTGGTCACCGCCACCGACCGGGCGGCCGGGCTCATGATCGGCGGGTTTCCGCTGCTGAGCGACTACGGCTACTGGCTCGGCTACGTCGAAGGCGCGCGCACCGCCTTCCTCCAGGCGGGGCGGGCCGACAAGGCGAACGAACAGCACCTGGGCGTCCTGCTGTACCGGGAGTGGGCGGCACGCGACGACGTCACGGCGCTCCGGGCGCTCAAGGGCCCCAAGATCCTGTGGTACGGGTCCCGGGACAGCGAACCGGAATGCCGCATGTACCAGTACACCGGCGGCAGCGCCATCGCCCGCCGCATCGTCGAGCACACCGGCCGGCTGCACGACGCGGGCTTCGAGGTGATCGAGTTCGAGGACCTCGACCACATCGCCGGGCTGGCCACCGCCGACGTGATCGCCCCGAGGCTGTCGGCGGCACTGGCCGCGGCGGGCTGGTGAGCTGCCCTCAGCCGTCCGCCTGATCGGCGCGGAGTTCGTTTTTGAGGACCTTGCCGGAGGCGTTGCGGGGCAGTGCCTCGACGATGGCGACGGCGGTGGGCTTCTTGTAGGAGGCCAGGCGGTCGCGGCACCAGTCGGCGAGATCTTCGGCGGTGGGCGGGGTGCGGCCGGGGGCGGGCACGATGACGGCCAGGGGCGTCTCACCCCAGCGGTCGTGGGGGACGCCGATGACGGCTACCTCGGCGATGGCGGGGTGGGCGGCCAGGGCGTTCTCCACCTCGGCGCAGTAGATGTTCTCACCGCCGGAGATGATCATGTCCTTCTTGCGGTCGACAACGTAGAGGAAGCCCTCCTCGTCGGCGCGGACGAGGTCGCCGGAGTGGAACCAGCCGCCTTCGAAGGCGTCGGCGGTGGCCTGAGGGTTGTTCCAGTACCCCGACATCGTGGACGGGCCGCGGTAGACGATCTCGCCGACCTCGCCGGGCGCCACGTCCTTCATGGCGGCGTCGACGATCCGGGCGGAGACGGTCGGGACGGGGCGGCCCACCGAGCCGATCTTGCGCAGCGCGTCGTGCGCCTCCAGCGCGCAGGTGACCGGCGACATCTCGGTCTGCCCGAACACCGCGACGTTCGCGGCGTGCGGGAACATCTCGGCCATGCGCTCCAGCAGCGTCACCGTCGCCGGCGCCGCGCCCCAGGAGATGGTGCGCAGGGAGCCCGCGCGCCGGGAGGCGGCCGGGTCGGCGCACAGCACCTGCCACTGGGCGGGGACGAGGAACGCGCTGGTGATCCGTTCGGACTCGATGAGGTCAAGGGTGGCGGCGGCGTCGAACTGGCCGCTGGGCAGGATCACGGTGGTGGCGCCGATCATGAGCATGGGGGCGACCGAGCCGATCGCGCCGATGTGGAACAGCGGTGAGGCGCACAGGTTGATCTCGTCGTCGCCGAACAGCCGCCACGCTCTGATGAGGGTGAAGGACTGCATCAGCAGGTTCAGGTGCGAGAGCATCGCGCCCTTGGGGCGGCCCGTCGTCCCCGACGTGTACATGATGAGGGCGGTGTCCCGCTCCTCCAACGGCACGGAAGGCGGTTCGGTGCCCTCGGCCAGCACGTCCGCGTACCGTTCGGCGCCGTCGGCGGCCTCCCCCGCCACCACGAGGCCGATCTCCGCGTCGCTCATCGAGCGCACCGTGGCGGCGAGGCCCGCCAGCCCGCCGTCGGCGACCATGAGGCGGGCGCCGCTGTCGGAGACGATGTAGGCGGCCTCCGAAGCCGAGAGCCGGAAGTTCACCGGGACGGCGATCGCGCCCAGCAGGTTCGCGGCGATGACCGTCTCGATGAACTCGGGCCGGTTGGTCATGAGCACCACGACCCGGTCACCGCGCCGCACGCCCCGCGCGTGCAGGCCGCCGGCCAGCGCCCGCACCCGCAGGTCCAGCTCCGCCCAGGTCGTGGAGGCGCCCTCGAACCGCAGCGCGACGCCTTCGGGACGCGCGTGCGCGTGCCGTGCGACATGGTCGACCCAGTGCGCACCGCCCCATCCGGATCCTGACATCGGCCCGACCTCCGTATCTCGTTTCTGACGCCCGCGCGGAAGTCTGCCGGATCTCTGCCATCATTCCGGGATGGGGCTATTCGGATGGGAGATTCTGCCTTACGAGGGTATAGGGGGGCTACTTGCCAAGCCCATCCTGCTCGGCAGGACCCGGCGTGAGATCGCCAAGCAGTTCACCAGGGCGCTCGGCGACGCCGTCGGCGAGGTCCGGACGTTCCGCAAGGCGGCCTGGGACACCGGTGTGTGCGACCACTACCTCGAGGGCGATCTGATCCTCTTCTACGACGACCTCGAGCGGTTGTTCTACCTGGAACTGCACGACCCCGCGCCCGCCCACTACGACGAGGTGCTGCTGACCGGCCGCCCCTACGGCGACGTCGTGGCCGATCTGCGCGGGAAGGGCCACCGGGTCGTCGACGGGGAGAACGGGTGCGAACTGCCCGAGGCCGGGTTCTCCCTCACCCCCGCGGACCTGGAGGACGACTCCCGGTATGTCGAGTCCGTCGGGGTGTTCCTGCGCAGCCCCTCCGACGGCATGCTCCGCATGTCGCGTGAGCCCGGCGCCGAGCCGATCACCGAGCACCACCTGGTGCCCGGCGAGGGCACGCGCTCAGTGCGGCTCGGCCAGGACCGCTGGGCGCTGCGGGCGCTGCTCGGGCCCGCGCTGCAAAGCGTTCCCGCCTACGGTGGCGCGGCCCAGGACTGGTACTTCGACCACGGCCTGATCCTCACCTTCGACGCGGAGGAGAAGCTGACGACACTGGCCATCAGCTATGTGGGCGCCACGGGCACCGCATGGTTCCAGGACGTGCCGCTGCTGGATCGTCCCTATGCCGAGGTCGTCGCGGACCTGAAGGCACGGGGGGTGCGGGTCGAACCGGGCGAGTTGTGCGGCAGGGTACCCTCGCACGGGTTCGCGTTGAGCGTGCTGGGGCGGCGGAACCCGGCGATGCCGGTCGCCGCCGTGGTCTTCCAGCGGGAGGCCGCCCGATGAGGCGCCGGGACCTGGGCATCGGGGTCGCCGCAGGGATCACTGCCGGGGCCGTCGGCGTCGCCGTGGTGGCGGCACTCCAGGACGAGCCCCGCGACCTGCGGGCCACCCAGGCCGTGGTGCCGTCCGCGGCGTCCCCGCAGCGGCCGTCCGGCGGGGTGCAGCCGAAGAACAGCACCTCAAGCGGACCGTCCAGCGCGAAAGCCGATGTTTCGCGGGTGTCCATGAAGCACTCCGCCGCCTACCTTCACCTGGGCTGGGGACGCCCGCCGAATGTGAAGAAGGTGATGAAGGCGACCGGCATCAGGTCCTTCACCCTGGCCTTCATCCTGTCCGACGGCGGCTGCGGCCCCGCGTGGGACGGGAGGCGCCCGCTGAAGGGCGGCGTCGACGCCAGGACGATCGCGGCGATCAAGGCGGCGGGCGGCAGCGTCCAGATCTCCTTCGGAGGCTGGTCGGGACGCAAGCTCGGCCCGCGCTGCGCCACCCCGCAGGCGTACGCGGCCGCCGTGCAGAAGGTGATCGACGCCTACCGGCCGACGGCGCTGGACTTCGACATGGAGAACAGCGAGCTGAGGAACGCCGCGGTCCAGGACCGGATCCTGCGCGGGCTGAAGATCGTCGAGAGCCGCAATCCCGGCATCGGGATCATCATCACGATGAGCACCGCGCGCAAGGGCCCCGACCGGTGGGGGGTACGCCTCATCCGGCGGGCGAAGGAATTCGGCGTCGACGTCGACAACTACACGATCATGCCGTTCAACTTCGGGGGCGGGAACATCCGCGCCGGCACCGTCAGCGCCGCCCAGGGCCTGAAGCGGACGCTCGTCTCCGTCCGCGGCTGGAGCGAGGCCACCGCCTACAGCCGCATGGGCATCTCCGGCATGAACGGACGCTCCGACGACAAGGAGATCACCACGCCCGCCACCTGGACGGCGATCCGCGACTGGGCGGGCGAGCGCGGCCTGACCCGGCTGGCGTTCTGGTCGGTCAACCGCGACCGGCCCTGTCCCGGCGACGTGCGGTCCACCTGTAGCGGTGTCTCGCAGAACCCGTGGCAGTTCACCCGTATCACCGCCGGGTTCTGACCCGGCTCAGGCGACCGCGGGCCTGAGCCGGGCGAGGAAGGCGTCGAGCATGTGGAGCTGGCGTGGCGCGTCCCAGCGCCCCGGCTCCATCACGGCGATGACCTGGGCGCCGAGGAGCGCGGAGAGGAGCTCGTCGACGAGCGGCTCCAGCGGGGTGCCGGGCGCCACATCGCCCTCGTCGATCGCCTGCCGCAGGTAGCCGGTCATCTGCCCGCGCCAGGCCGCCATGGCGCGGGCGTTGACCGCCGACAGCTCCGGATCGACGGCGGTCCGCCCCCAGAACGGCAGGACGATCCTGGCTTCGAGCAGGCGCGTCTCATCCAGCGGCAGGACCTCCAGGCAGAAGAGCCGGAGCGCGGCCAGCCCGGTCGCCTCGCCCGTCGTCTCGGCGACACGGCCGTTGGTCTGCTCGTAGACGAACTCGAACGACGCCCGCAGCAGATCGTCCTTGTCGCGGAAGTAGTGGGTGAGCGCGCCGTTGGCGAACCCCGCCTCCCGGGCGATCTCCCGCATCGTCGCCCCGTCCATGCCGTGCACCGCCACGAGCCGCCAGGTCGCGTGGATGATCTCGCGGCGGCGGACCGCGTGGTCGACCAGCTTCGGCATGGTGTCCTCGCAGGGATGGCGATCAAGACGACACCAAGGTATGCGATGGACCACCGAAGTCAGCCGGCGAGCGGCGGCGGACCCGGAGCCCGCCCGCCGCGCGGGTGAGGGATCAGCCGCAGTGGCCCTCCTCGGCGGCGCAGTGCCCGGCCCGGCTCGGGGGGACGTCGAGGGTGGGGTTGCGGTCGAAGAAGCCGACGGGCTTGAGCTTGAATCCGGTGTAGTCGACCGGCATGATCGGCCAGTCCTCGGGCCGCGGCACATGGGTGAGGCCGAAGGTGTGCCACACGACGATGTCCTGACCGTCGATGTCGCGGTCGGCGGCGATGTAGGACGGCAGTCCGGCACCTCCGTGGTGCTGGTTGACGAAGTCGCCCGCCGCGTAGCGTTCGGCCGGGTCGTAGCGGGTCACCCACAGGTGTTCGGTGGCGAAGGCGGCACGGCGCTGGATCGAGGAGTCATCGGCGGCCAGCAGCGGCGGCTGCCCCTCGGGGTGGAGGGCGTAGGCGATGGGACGGCCGAGTGCGTTGCGTTTCTCGGTGTTGACGATGTGCCAGGTGCGGCCGATGGAGGCGTCGGCGAGCCGGTGGCCTTCGGACTCCGTGCGCAGCGGCGTGGTGGAGGTGGTGAAGGCGTTGCCGCGCGGATTCTCGTCGCTGAAGGGCACCCTGCGGAAGTCCACCTCCTCGACGCGGTTGGCGTCGCCGTCCACCGCCATGTCCAGACGGGCGCTGAACAGGTGCTGGTGGTAGGGGGCGCCCAGGCCCGGCGCGATCTCCGACGCGTGGGGGTGGTCGCCTCCGGGGTGGGCGGAGGTGAACACGATGCCGGTGGCCTTGGCCTCGAACTCGATGGTGCCGTCGAGGTAGAGGTACCAGTAGAAGCCGTAGTCGTAGTTGCCGACGGTGGTGAAGAACGACACGACGAGCCTGCGCTGGCGCCGTACGACCGACGAACCCGCCCAGAGGTCGGTGTGCTTGTAGAGGATTCCGTAGTCCTCTTCGTGGACGCAGACGGCGTTGGTGAGCGTGCGGGGGTTGCCGAACTCGTCGGAGATGACGGCGTCCAGGTAGGTGATCTCGCCCAGGCAGTCGCAGCCGAGCTCCAGCGCGTTGGCGTAGCGGCCGACGAGGTACTCGCCGATGTCGAAGTAGTTCTGCCAGGACCGGATGGGCGAGGGGTCGGCGTAAGGCACGACCATCTCGGAGATGGACGCGCGGTGGACGATGGGCCGCTCCCTCCCGCCCTGGTCTCGGTCGCGGAAGGAGATCTGGTGCAGCACCAGGCCCTCGCGGGCGTCGAAGCCGACGCGGACCGAGAAGTTCTCCCAGCGCAGCAGATCCCCGTCGAGGGTGAAGGAGGGGCCTTCGGGCTGGGTGATGAGCAGCGGTTTCTGGGAGGTGCGGTACTCGCCCCGTACGGCGGGGTCGTCGAAGTTCCCCGAGACCTCGGGGATCGGGACGGGTCCGGTGTCGATCACCTGCGTGACGGTGCGGGACATCACGTCGACGTAGCCCACGAGCCCGTCGACCGGGTGCGCCCAGGCGTGGTCGGCTGCGTGGTCCTGGTGGAAGGCCAGCCCGCGCAGGATCCTTTTGCCGACCTCGTCCTCGTACTCGAAGACACCGGCCGACAGGGGCGCGACCCGCACCTTGGCCACGTCGAGGCCGCGGACCTCCAGTGCCTTCAGCCATCGCTCGTCGCCCGCGAGGACCTGCTCGACCAGCTCGAACTCCTCGTCCAGGACGGGGAGCTGGCCGTCGGCCGCCACGTCCAGATCGCGGATCTCCAGGACGGCCGAGGCGCCGACGTCCACCCGGACGTCCTTCGGCGCCGTCTCGGCGACGTCGTGGAGCATGACACGCGCCCGCCGGGCGATCGGCTCGCCCGCCTCGTGTGCGCGCAATTCGGTTTTGGCGGGCTCGTCGAGGCCGACGTAGACGAATCGCGTCGTATCCCGGACGAGTCCCGCGTCGGCGAGGGTCCGGCGGATTTCGGTGATCTCCTCGCCGGTGAGCGAGGACAGCGGATGGGTCATGGATGCCCTCCTTTTGGTTCTCCCATCGTAGAAACAAGAAGGCTTGACCGCTGGTCGCGCTGTGGACAGCACTGTGTCGCGTTCACGCTTCCCGGTTAGGGTCTTCCTGTGGATGGGATGAGCCGTTTCGATGCCGTTCGGGCCGCCATGGCCGAATACCTACCGGGCTTCCGTACCGATCCTGTTCGCCTGCTCGGTGAGGGTGAGGACCATCTGGCCTATGAGGTGGGCGGCGAACTGATCGTGCGTTTCGGCAAGGAGCCCGACCCGCGGGAACGGGCGGAGAGGGCGCATCGTGACGCACGTCTGCTCGACGCCGTCGCGGGTATCTCGCCGCTCCCCGTGCCCGAACCGCTCTTCACGATCGCCGAGCAGGGATGCCTGGCCTACGCCAAGCTGCCCGGCGTACCGCTGATCGGCCTGTCGCCGCCGGAGCACGCGTCGGCTTCGATCGCCGTCGCGCTCGGCGGGTTTCTCGCCGCGCTGCACCGCGCCCCCGCAGCCCTGACCGCCGACCTGGTCGACATCGACGACCAGTCGCGAGAACTGTGGCTGCAAGAGGCTGCCGAGACGTACGCCGAGGTCGCCGACGAGATACCGAAACCGCACCGTCCCGCCATCGAGGCGTTCCTGAAGGCGCCCCCTCCGCCCGGCGAGTACCCGGCGGTGTTCTCCCACAACGACCTGGGCATCGAACACGTCCTCGTCGATCCCGTCACCTGGGAGGTGACCGGCGTCATCGACTGGAGCGACGCGGCGTTCACCGACCCGGCCTACGACCTCGGCCTCCTCTACCGCGATCTCGGCCCCGGCGCGCTAGACGCGGCACTGCGCGCCTACCACCCCGGCGACCTCGCGGAGATCAGAGCCCGCGCCGTCTTCTACGCCCGCTGCGCGGCGTTGGAAGACCTCGCCTACGGCCTTGCCTCAGACCACGACGAGTACGCCGCCAAGACCCTGTCCGCACTCCCCTGGCTGTGGCCCGACGTCGTGGCATCGTGACACCTCCTTCATGGCCAGGAGCCGTACCATCCGGGCAGGGCGGGCTCATCGCGTTCTGATGTCATGGGCGGTGCCCTCGGCGACGGCTTGGAGCTTGTCCGGGTTCGCCACATTGTGGAGGGCGGTGATGCGGCAGTCGGCGTCGAAGTCGAAGGCGACCGTGGCGATCACCCGGCCCCGGCCGCGGAACACCATGCCGGGGCCTCCGTTGATCTCGGTGAGCTCGGCCCTCATGTCGGCGGGTTCGACGCCCTGGTAGGCGGTGGTGCCGATGGCCGCGAACCAGGCGGCCACCGTGGCCGCGCCGGTGACGGGCCGCAGGGCCTGGCGGACCTTGCCGCCGCCGTCGGTCCACAGGGTGACCTCCGGGGACAGCAGTTCCATCAGAGCGTTGACGTCGCCGCCGGTCGCGGCGGCGAGGAACCGCTCGGTGGCCTGGCGCTGTCGCGAGCGGTCCGCGGTGAAGCGCGGACGCCGGGCCCGCACGTGCTCGCGGGCGCGGTGCGCGGCCTGACGCACCGCGGCCTCGGACCGCTCCACCGCCTCCGCGATCTCGGCGTGGCTGAAGTCGAAGACCTCCTTCAGGACGAACACCGCGCGTTCCAGCGGGCTCAGCGTCTCCAGCACCACCAGCATCGCCATCGACACCGACTCGGCGTCCGTGACGGCCTCGGAGGCGTCGCCGCCGGTGAGGATGGGCTCCGGAAGCCAGGGGCCCACATAGGTCTCGCGCTTGTGCCGGCTGGAGCGCAGCCGTTCCAGCGCCAGGTTCGCCACGATCCGCGTCAGGTACGCCTTGGGGTCGGCCACCCGCGCGCGGTCCGCGGCCGACCATTTGATCCAGGCGTCCTGGACCGCGTCCTCCGCGTCGGCGGCGGAACCGAGGAAGCGGTAGGCCACCGAGAACAGCAGGCCGCGGTGCTCTTGGAAGACCCGCTGGTCAGGACTGGTCATCGTGCCTCCGGACCCGGGTGAAGCGGCCGCCGCGAGGCCAGAACGCGCCGGAGGCAGGCATCTTCTTCATCCGGCCCCAGGTCGGCCAGGGAGAGGCGGTCACCGTCTCCTTATACCGGGCCGCCATGCCGCCGGTCAGATACACCCGGCGGGGACTGCCGTCGGGGTGGGTGAACTGCACGACCGCGTCGTGCCTGCCCAGGCTGATCGGCGTGTGGTAGTAGCCGAAGCGGAACGGCGCGGGCTCCTTGCCCTCCAGGGCACGGATGATCGACATCGCGGCGTGCACACCGGTCGGCATGCCTCCCTGGCAGGTGCCGTGCATGACGCCGTAGCCCTGGCGGATCGCCGCCGCGTCGCCCACGGCGTACACCTCCGGATGCGACACCGAACGCAGCGCGGCGTCGGTGACGACACGGCCGAGCCCGTCCACGGCCAGCCCGGCGGCGGCCGCGAGCGGCGGCACCCGCGTGCCTCCGGCCCACACCACCACGTCGGCGGCGATGTCCTCCCCGCTCACCGGCTTGACCGCGCCGGGCAGCACCTTGGCCGCCTCGACCCCGCAGCGCACCTCCACGCCCAGGCGCCCGAGGGCGGCCCGCAGATACGCCCTGGCCTTCGGGTGCAGGTCCGTGCCGGGTTCCTCCCGGCCCAGCAGCAGGACGTTCAGGCCCGGGTACCGCTCGGCGATCTCCGCCGCGGACTCGACGCCGGTCAGTCCGCTGCCGACGACCGCCACCGTGCCGCCGCCCAGCCACGCCAGCCGTTCCAGCCGTCCGGCCAGGGCCGCGACGTCCTGGACGCCGTCCAGGGTGTACGCGTGCTCCCCGGCTCCCGGCACCGCCGTGTCGGCGACGCCGCCCAGCCCGTACACCAGCGTGTCGTAGCGCAGCGCCCGGTCGTCGTCGATCCGCACGACCCGCGCGTTCGCGTCCACCGCCGTCACCCAGCCGCGCACGAACCGCGCGCCGGTGCCCTCCAGCAGTCCCGGGATGCTCAGCTCGGCCAACTGCTGCCCGGTCGCCGCCATGTGCAGCCGCAGCCTCTCGGTGAACCGCTCCTGCGCGTTCACCAAGGTCACCTGCACGTCATCGCGCCGGCTCGTGCGGGCCGCGAGCTGGACCGCCGCGGACATCCCCGCGTACCCCGCCCCCAGGATCACCACATGGTGTGCGTTCATCGTTCCGCCTTTCCTCGTGCCGCCGACGACCACTGGATGCGAGCAGCACTCCCTTTCGTGACACGAGGACGGTGTGACGCGCGACACGGTCGAGGGTTCCGGCATCGGAGCGCCGGCGCCATCCCGGGACCGACGGGACAGAAGCCTCTTTCGAGCCGGGTGCCTGCGGCTTACCTTTCCCCTGTGGATCTCGAACGCCTGACTCTTCCCGGCCGCCCCGTGTGGGTCCGGGCGCTCTTCTACACCGTGCTGATGGCGGTCGGCTGGACGCTCCTGGGGCTTTTGTTCGCGTTTCATCCCCTGCTCGCCATCGTCGGCTCACCGGTGATCCTGCTGCTCCTGCTGTGCCCGCTGAGCATGGCGTTGATCTTCCGCGGTGAAGGACCCGCGTTCGGTGCCATGATCGCGGCCGGCGTCGCGCTGCTGGTCACCGCCTTCGCGGTGCCCGGCGATCTCTACCTCGCCGTCTTCGGCTCCTCCCGGCAGGCGGTCGTGGTGGACGAGACCTGCGTGCGCACGAAGGGCGGCGGCTGCTCCCGGCAGTACCGGCTCGAGGGGACCGACGGCTCGCCCATCACCGGCCCCCTGCGCCACGGGGCGCAGGACGTGGGCGACGAGATCAAGGTGATCGTCGAACCCGCCGGTGTCCTCCCGCCCCGCCGTGCCCGTGATGTGACCTTCGGCTTCTTCGACCTGGTGGCGCTGGTGGCCTGGCTCTCCTGGATCGCGGTGGTCTTCCAGGGGGTCAGGGCCGACCGCCGCGCCCGGACGGGACCCGGGGAGAGCCCGTGACCGCCACGGGCTATCTGCCGTGCGGGTCGGAGGCGTTGAGTATCTCGACGACCTGGTCGTAGTCACCGCGCGCCTCGCCGTAGCGGAGGAACTTCACGCGCTCGACCTGGATCTCCTTCGCGTCCGGCTGCGCCTCCAGCAGTGCGACGACCTCTGAGACGAACTCATCGAGCGGCATCGCGAACTCGCTCTCCTCCTGTCCCGGCAGCAGCGCGGTGCGGACGGCCGGAGGCTCCAGTTCCATGATCTTGACGCTCGTGTCGGCGAGCTGCAGCCGGATCGACTCGCTGAGCATGTGGATCGCGGCCTTGGAGGCGTTGTAGCTCGGTGTCGCCTTGAGGGGCGCGAACGCCAGGCCCGAGGAGACGGTGACGATCGTGGCGTCCGGCCGCTCCCGCAGATGCTCGATGAACGCGGCGATGAGGCGGATCGTGCCGAGCACGTTGGTCGTCACGATCGCCTCGGCCGAGGCGAGGAACGACTCGGGCTTGTGCCAGTCCTCCACGCGCATGATCCCGGCCATCGTGACGAGGACGTTGAGGTCCGGGTGGCGGGCCAGCACCTGCCGCGAGGCGGAGGCGATGCTCGCGGCGTCCGCCGTGTCGATCTGGACGGTGTCGATGCCGGGGTGCTCGGCGGCGATCCGCTCCAGCAGTTCGGTGCGCCGGCCTCCGACGATGACGGTGTTCCCCCTGGCGTGCAGGGCGAGGGCGAGGGCGAGACCGATGCCGCTGGTGGAGCCGGGGATGAAGACGGTGTTTCCGGAGATGTTCATGCCTTGATCTTCACCGTCCGGCCGTCGCGTATGCAGAGACCGCTCATCGGGGGATCGGCGATCCCTGGTTGGCACTCGGCATCGACCGATAATGGGGATATGGACCGTGCAGCACTGGCAGACTTCCTGCGCCGCCGCCGCGAGGAACTGCGCCCCGAGGACATCGGGCTCCCGGCGGGCGCGCGCCGCCGGACCCCCGGCCTCAGGCGCGAGGAGGTCGCCTCCCTCGCGGTGATGTCGACCGACTACTACACGCGGCTCGAACAGCAGCGCGGCCCGCAGCCCAGTGAGCAGATGCTCGCGTCGCTCGCCAGGGCGCTCCGCCTGACCGGCGGCGAGCGCGACTACCTCTTCCGGGTGGCGGGGCACAGCGCCCCGACCCCGATGGCGGTCGCGACGCATGTCGCGCCCGCGCTGCTGCGGGTACTGGACCGCCTCGACGACACCCCCGCGCTCATCCTGTCCAACCTGGGCGAGACGCTGGTGCAGAACCGGATGGCCGAAGCCCTGTTCGGCGACAGGTCGGGCTACACGGGCCTCGCCCGTAGCGAGATCTACCGCTGGTTCACCGATCCCCGCGAGCGGCTGCGCTACCCCGAGGACGACCGCGACCGGCAGAGCCGCGCCCAGGTCGCCAACCTGCGCGCGGCCTACGGGTCGATGGGGCCGCGTTCGCGGGCGGGTGAGCTCGTGCGCGCACTGCAGAAGACGAGCACGGAGTTCGCCGGGCTGTGGGAGCTGCACGAGGTCGCCAAACGCTTCGAGGACCACAAGACGCTCATCCATCCCGAACTCGGCCCGATCGAGCTGGACTGCCAGGTGCTGTTCACCGAGGACCAGTCGCAGGCGCTCCTCGTGCTCACCGCACCGCCGCGCACCGAGGGCCACGAGAAGCTGCAACTGCTCGCGGTGCTGGGCCAGGACCGCTTCACCTGAGCGTATCCCGCACCCACTCGGCGGTGCGGCCGTGACGCGGGATAAGGAGAGGGACCGCCGGGAGCCAGGCGGTCCCTCTCGGGTGGCGGGGGACTGCGGGAGAGGTCAGATGGTGGCGTTCACCCTTGGAAGGAGACCAGGAAGACCGCATCGACGGGGTCGCCGTCGGCGGTGTAGCACTTGACGACGACGTCGTCATCGGGATTCCAGCGGTCGACTCCGCAGTAGTTCTCCGGGCCCAGGCCACCGGAGACGACCTGGACGTTCCCCTTGGCCAGGTTCTGTCCGGGCATCTCGATCCGGAACTCGCCCTCGTCCTCGTGATGGATGGTGAGTGCCTCGTCCGCGGAGTCGTAGGCCACGATCGGCTGGGGCGTATAGGGGGCGGTCGCTCCAGGGTCGTTGGCGAGAGCGTAGGCGGCGGGCTTACGTCGCTGGATGCCGGTGTTGGCGACGAAAGTGAGCGCGAAGCGGGTGTCGCGGAAGTCGCCATCGAGGTTCTTGCAACTGACCTGGGCCTTCACATCAGCATCGGTGGTCCAGTTCATGATGTTGCACCGTGCCTTGACGGCTCCGTAGGCGGTGACCTGAGGGTGTCCTCCGCTGGTGGCCGATCCCAGCCCCGGCAGGGAGACGGTATAGCGGCCGGTCGCGGTACGCGTGATGGTGTTGGTGCCCCCGGTGGAGTTGAACTGCCGGTAGGAGGTGGGCTTGAAAGTGGCCGCGGACGGCTTGTCCGACACCACGTAGGCGTACCGGCCGGTCCGCGTGGTGATGTTGGTGTAGGCCAGCGAGAAGCGCGTGTCGGCCTTACCTCCGCCGGGGTTGACGCAGTAGACGCGCACATCCAGGCGCCCGGCGCTCTTGGGCGTCCAATCCACCACCGAACAACTGTTGAGCGTCCCGCCGTAGGGTGTCACATGCGCCACCCCTCCCCTGCGGCCCAGTTTGGGGAAGCGCACCGTGTAGGCGCCCTTCGCCGTCCGGACCACGGTCGGCGCTCCCCCGGCGGAGTCCTTGGCCAGTTTCGCCTTGTAGGCTCTCCCGATCTTGGCCTTGTGCTTGGTCACCAGCACATACCCGTATCCGGCGCTGGCCGCCGAAACCGGCGAAGCCAGACCGACGACCAGCCCACCGGTGATCAAGACTCCCAGAACCGTTCTTCTTCCCATACCCTCCACCCCGTCCACTTACGGATCTTCTTCCGCACCGTAGAGACGGATCACGGGCGGCGCATGAGTAAGGGGGTACTCATCACGCGGCCGAGGCGACTTTCAGCGTGCGCGGAACATCGTCTGAAGGAGCCGATAGCGTCATGGCATGATCGCGACCCCCGAGCAGGAACGCGCGTGGCGGGCCGCGCACCGCGCCGCGCTCGACCATGTCCTCGCGGTCGCGGCGGAGGCACACTGCGCGGAGGAACTCATCCTGCGGGGCGGCATGCTCATGCTCGCCTATGGCGGACGGGCGGCACGGCCACCCGCCGATCTCGACTGGGTGGTACTGCCGTCGGCCACGGGCCGTGACCCGCTCGACCCCTACCCCTACGTGCACACCCTCCGGCAGGTCCAGCAACCCGAGGCCGATGTGATGTGGGAGGCCGAGGAACCCGACCTGGGCGGGCTGCATCCACGGCTTCCACCCGAGGGCCTGACCTGGGTCGACCAGGAGGAGATCGACGCCGACACCCACGCCCCCCATGAAGGTCTGACCAGGGCGCTCGAACGGCGACCCGAGGCCGCCGGAGGCGTCGTGCTCGACGTCGCGGCGGCCTGGTACGACGGTGGCTGGGCATACCGCTACGTCGGTGACGGCGAGCTGCCAGGGGTGCGGCTCGTCGTGCCGTGGCGGGCTCCCGGACTGCCGCCGGGCGAGACACGGATGGACTTCGCCTGCGACGAGTGGCTTCCCCAGGCTCCCGTCCACGCCCGGATCCCCCGCGCCGACGGCGGGCGGCCGACGCTCGTGCGGGCCGCGTCGCGTGAGCTGTCGCTCGCGTGGAAGGTGTTGTGGCTGCTCACCGACGCGGGTGCCGGCGAGACGGCGCAGCCCAAGGACCTCTACGATGCCGTGCTGCTCGCCGAAGCACCCGAGACCAGGCTCTCCCCCGCGCTGCTGGCCTCCGTTCTCCGCCGGGGACGCCAAGAGCGGGCGTCCCTCGACGGCCTCCGGGTGGATGAGGGTGCGTGGGCTGCCTTCCGTGCCGCCCACCCGCAGGTGAGAGGGCGTGCCTTCGGCTGGATCGAACGGTTGGTACGGCGGCTCGCCCCCGTCCTCGCCGACCGGTGACACAGCAGGTTCAGCCGACCTTCTCCGGGGCGTGGCGCAGCGGCACCGCCCAGCCTCGGTCGGGCTCCGAAGACGGGTGGTGCAACCGGCCGCGGGTCGACTGCCAGGCCGCGACGAGCGTGAACGTGACGCTCACCAGCAGCGCCCACGCGCCGAACTTGTCGGGGTGGACCAGCCGCCACGCCTCCATCTGGTACGGGTAGCGCCACGCCCCGAAGTAGGTGGCGATGTTCTCGGCTATCCACAGGAAGAAGCCGATGAGCGCCAGGGACAGGACGACCGGCATACGGTAGCGGTGGGCGCCGACGGTGAAGTGGACGACCGTGCCCCAGGTCGCAGCCAGCAGCAGCGCCGCCAGCGGGATCCGCAGATCGGGCAGGAAGTGGTGGGTGAGGAAATTGGCGTAGATGCCGGCGGAGACCAGCGCGGTCATCCGCGGCCGGTACCCGGTGAGGCGCAGGTCCAGGATCCGCCAGGCCCGGCACACGTAGCTGCCGACCGCCGCGTAGAGGAACCCGCTGTACAGCGGCACGCCCGCGAGCTTCGTATAGGCGTCCTCGGGATAGCTCCACGATCCGAGCCGCACCTTCACCAGTTCGAACGCCAGCCCCACGACATGGAAACCGGCGATCACCAGCATCTCCTGGCCCGTCTCCAGCCGGGTCAGCCAGAACAGCCCGGTCATCACCACCGCGTAGACCAGCAGCGCGTCGTACTTGGGGAGAGGAGGATCCCAGAAGGAGAACAGCGCCAGCCCCACGAACAACGCCACCGCGAACGCGCAGGCCCGTGCCTCCGCCCAGGCGAACCGCACCATCTGCGCCGCGAAGAACCCCATGCCCGTTGGGACAGCTCCCCCACTCCGGAAGTTCGGGCGGAGCCGACGGGGAACGTCCGCGGCTTCACCTACAAGGCCGAAACCCGGACGCGCAAGATCGGCCGTCCAGCTTCGACTACCCGTAGGAAGGTGCCATCGGGTACGAGAAGAGCCTGGAGGATCGAGATGAGCGTTCCGCGGATAGGTGTGAGCCTGCCCCACTTCGGCCCGCACGCCGGACCGGAGGCCGTCGTGGCCGTGGCCCAGGCCGCCGAGCGGTACGGGTTTCACGCGGTGTCCGTCAGCAAGCGGCTGCTGCTGCCCGTCAGGTCGGACTGGGGCAACGGCGCGAAGCTGCCCGAGTCGCATGTGTGGGATCCGCTGGAGATGCTGACCTGGGCCGCGGCGCACACCCGGCGGATCAGGGTGAGCACGGGCGTCGTGAACGCGATCTTCCAGCCGCCGATCGTGCTCGCACGCCGCCTCGCCACGCTCGACCGGCTCTCCCACGGCAGGCTCGACGTCGGCCTCGGCCAGGGCGGAGGCGGCACGGCCGAGACGTCCTACCTGATTCCCGAGGAGTTCACCGCCGCGGGTGTCCCGCCGAGTCGGAGGGGTGCGGGGTTCGTCGAGCACGTGGCCGCCATGCGGGCGTGCTGGGGGCCCGATCCGGTCGAGTTCCACGGGGAGCGTTACCGGATCCCGCGCTCCACGGTCGGTCCCAAGCCGTACAACGGGACGATCCCCCTGTTCTTCGGCGCTCTGGTCCGCCCCACGATCGAGCGTGCCGCGCGGTCGGCGGACGGGGTGGTGCTCGTCGCCCTGGACTGGGAGGAGACACGCGCCGGGATCGGCTGGTACCGGGACGCCGGAGGCACCGGCACCGTGGTGGTCAACACGATCCCCACCTACCTTGAGGACGGCATCGCGGAGGACGCCTTCACCGACGCGGTACTGGCCGACCTGGACAAGGCGGCGGCACTCGGCGCCGACGAGATGCACATCTCGCTGAACCTCATCGCGCCGACCCCGCCCGCCCGGCAGGTGGAACTCCTCGCCGCCCTCTCCTTCCGCCTCGGCCTCGCGGCGCCTCACGTCAGGTAGGCACTGTCCGCTCGGCTTGACACCCGATGGGGGCTAACCGTTAGATATGGGCTAACGGTTAGCTGGGAGGGTCATGCGGCAGGAAGTGGTGCTGGCGATGCTGGCCAAGGAGCCCTCGCACGGGTACCAGCTGCGTGCGCGGTTGCGTGACGCGCTCGGCCCTCTCGGTGAGGCGATGAACGACGGGCACATCTACGTCACGCTGGCCCGGCTGGAGAAGGCCGGCCTGCTGACGGTCGAGAGGTCGGCCGGGGGCGCCGACCGGTCGGATCGCAAGGTGTACGCGCTCACCCCCGACGGCCAGCAGCGCGTCGCCGAGTGGATCGCCGAGGTGAGCTGGCCCAGGCCCGATCTCGCGGAGTTCCATCTCAAACTGATCGCGGCCGCGTCGGGCGGGCTGGCCGACCCGCTCACCATCGTCGACACCCAGCGCCGCGAACTGCTGCGCCGGCTGCGTGACGCCCAGCGCGCCGCCATGGCAGAGCCGGACGGCTCGGACGCGGCCCTGCTGCTGGAGGGCATCGTGCTCCGGCTTCAGGCGGACCTGCGGTGGCTGGAGGCATGTGAGAAGAACTGGACCCGGCAAAGGAATGGATCATGAGTGACGCCATCGGCACGTCCGTGCTTCGCGCCCGCGGGCTGCGCAAGGAGCACGGTGAGGGGGAAGGGCTGGTGCGCGCCGTCGACGGGGTCGATCTCGACATCGGCGCGGGAGAGACGGTGGCGGTGATGGGGCCCAGCGGCTGCGGGAAGTCAACGCTCCTGCATCTGCTCGGGGGGCTGGACCGGCCGTCGGGTGGAGAGGTGTGGCTGAACGGCCGCCGCATCGACGATATCGGCGAGAAGGCACTGGCCCGGATGCGACGGACCGCCGTCGGTTTCGTCTTCCAGGCCTTTCACCTGATGGAGGAGCTCACCGCCGTCGAGAACGTCGAACTGCCGGCGCTGCTGGCCGGCCGCTCACCACGGGTGGCCAGGCGGCGCGCGGAGGAACTGCTGGAGCGGGTCGGGCTCGCCCACCGGGCGCGTTTCCTGCCCTCCGCGCTGTCCGGTGGCCAGCGGCAGCGGATCGCGGTCGCCCGGGCGTTGAGCAACGAACCGTCTGTCGTTCTCGCCGACGAACCCACCGGGAATCTGGACAGCGCCGCCACCCTGGACGTCCTCCAGCTCTTCGAGAGCCTGCACGAGTCCGGCCAGACGCTGGTCATCGTCACTCACGACGCGCGGATCGCGGCCACCGCGGACCGGTTGATCTCGATGCGCGACGGCGCGTTCGTGGACGAGACCAGGTTGACCGGTGGCACCACCGGGCGGCTCGGCTCTCTCGTCGGGCTGGAGGACTGAAGGCGATGGGACGGATCCTGCTCGTGGCCCGCCTCGCCGTGCGTGATCTGCGACGGCGCCGTATCGAGGCCGTGCTTCTGCTGCTCGCCATCATGGCGGCCACCACGACGTTGACGCTCGGGCTCGTTCTGCGCGACGCGGCCGACGACCCGTATCAGAGCACCCGGGAAGCGACCAGCGGACCTGACGTGGTCGCGGGCGTCGGCCGTCCCGCTGAGCTCTCCGGCCTCAAGGAACTGGTCGGCGCTCCCGGCGTCATCGACCACAGCGGACCGTACCCGGTCACCTCGGCGAGACTTCAGGCGTCAGGTCGAACGTCAGATGTGCAGGCGGTGGGACGTGACGCCGAGTCCGCATCGGTCGACCAGCCCGAACTGACACAGGGTCGCTGGGTCAGCGATGGCGGCGTGGTGGTCGAGGCCGCCTTCGCCG
>JAFACJ010000206.1 GCA_023425615.1 Actinomycetes bacterium | reverse complement strand
GGCGGTGGCGGCGCCGCGCGCGCCGTCCGGGGTCACCGTCGCCCAGCGCATGCCGAGTCCTGCCACCGCGCCCTCGGGGACGCGCCCGTCGATGACGATCAGCCCGTCGGCGTCAAGGTCCTCGGGGCGGGCGAGGCGCTCGGCCACGGGGTAGGCCACCGCCCAGTACCCGGCGCTGCGGCACAGCGCCGCCGCGGCCTCCAGGTCGTCGGCGTCCTCCCGGGGTTCCAGCTCCCAGACGCCGAGGTCGGCGAGGACCGGGGCGATGAGCTCCTCCCGCCGTTCGGGCTCCCGCTCGGCGAGCTGGACGAGCCGGTCCCCGCCGGCCGCCTCCAGCGCGCGCAGCGCCTCCCGCCCGTACTCGGCGGCCTCGGGTGTCAGGTCGATGTTCACGACGCCCCCAGCAGTGCGCGGGCCAGCAGGACCCGCTGGATGTCGATGCTCCCCGAGGCCACGGTCGAGGCGTGCGAGTACCGCCAGTGGTCCTCGACCTCGGCGCGGAACCAGCGCGCCTCCTCGGTGTCGCGCGGCGCGAGCGCGGCGAGGTCCATGAGCACCTCGGCGCTCTCCTGGTCCAGGCGCGTCACCGCGATCCGGTAGGCGGCGGCGTCGCCGGGGCGCACCGTGCCCCGGCTCTGCAGCGAGACCACCCGGTAGGCCAGCAGCCGTGCGCGGCGGCAGTGCGTCAGCATCCGCGCCCACCGCACGCGCAGTTCGGCGGGTGCGCCGTCCCATGCCCCGCCCAGCGCCTCGGGCGCCGCCTGAAGGAGGCGCTCGCAGCGGGCGTAGCGGGCGATGCCCACGCGCTCGAACGCCAGGACCTCCTGGACGACCTTCCAGCCCTGGCCGACCTCGCCGAGCACATCGGCCTCGGTGACCCGCAGGTCGTCGAAGAAGACCTCGTTGAGGTGGTGCGGGCCCATCAGGCAGCTGATGGGGCGCACCTCGATGGCGGGGTCGTCCATGGGCACCAGGAAGATCGTCAGCCCCTGCTGCCTGCGCTCCTCCCGGGAGGTGCGGGCCAGCAGGAAGCACCACTGCGCCATGGTGGCGTACGACGTCCAGACCTTCTGGCCCGAGACGAGCCAGCCGTCGCCGTCGCGCCGCGCCGTCGTGCGCAGGGAGGCGAGGTCGGAGCCCGCGTCTGGCTCGCTGAAGCCCTGGCACCAGATCACCTCGCCGCGGGCGATCGGCGGCAGGTGCCTGTCGCGCTGCCCGGGGGTGCCGTGCCGCATGATCGTGGGGCCCACCCAGTTGACGCCCATGTACTGCGCGCCGCGCGGCTCGTGGTGCGCCCACATCTCTTCGCGGACGACGGTCTGCTCCCACACCGAGGCGCCCTTGCCGCCGTACTCGGGGGGCCAGGCCAGGCAGAGCAGGCCGCGTTCGGCGAGGAGCCGGCAGAACTTCTGTGCCGTCTCCAGATCGGCAGGGTCGTCGGTGAACGCCCCGAGGTAGTCGGCCGGCACGTGCTCGGCCACCAGTTCGCGTAGTGCGCCGCGGAGATCCTCCGCCGCGCCCATCGTGAAGTCCATGAGGCGACGATAAGCTAACCTTATAATGATTTCAATGTTAGAGAGAAAATCGGATGATCCAGTAGAATTCACCTGTGACATCCACCCGGTACAGCCGCATCCCGCAGCGCCGCATCGCCGAGACGGTCGCCGCCGAGCTGCGCGCCCGCATCCTCGCCGGGGACGACGCCTACCGGCTCCCGCCCCAGGACCAGCTCGTGCAGGAGTTCGGCGTCAGCCATCCCTCCGTGCGCGAGGCACTGCGGATCCTGGAGACCGAGGGCCTGGTCACCGTCAGACGCGGCAACGTCGGCGGCGCCGAGGTGCACCGGCCGGACGAGACCTCCGCCGCCTACCATCTGGGCCTCGCCCTCCAGGGCTCCCGCGTCACGCTGCGCGACCTCGCCGAGGGCCTGCGGATGCTGGAGCCGCTGTGCGCCGCCGAGTGCGCCCGCCGCCCCGACCGGCTCGAGGCCGTCGTGCCCGTGCTGGAGGCCAACGTCACGGCCTCCACCGGGCTCGTGGAGGACGGCGCCGCCTTCCGCCGCACCGCGCGGGAGTTCCACGACCTGCTCGTCTCGTTCACCCCGAACGCCACGGTCCGCTATGTCGTCAGCAGCCTCGTCGCCCTGTGGTCGGCGCAGGAGAGGACCTGGGCCGGCGCCCTCCCCCCGCAGGACGAGGGCTACCCCTTCAAGACCGAGGCCGAGTGCTCCGTCCGCGACCACCGGCGCATCACCGAGGAGATCGCCGCGGGCCGGGCGGCGGAGGCCGAGATCCTCGCCCGCGCCCACCTCGCCTCCACCCAGCGGCTCTCCCTGGAACGCTTCGACGACGGCATCGTGAACGCCTCGTCCGCCGGGGCGCGCCAGGCGATGCAGGCGGGGCGGGGCACCGCCCTGTGAGCCGGGTGACCGCCCGCGCACGTCAGCGGGCGGTCCAGCCGCCATCGACGACGATCGTCTGACCCGTCACATAGCGCCCCGCGTCACCTGCCAGCCACAGGACGGCGCCCACGAAGTCGGCGGGGACGCCGGCGGCCGGCAGCGGGGTGTTGCGGCGCAGCCACGCCTTCGAGCGCTCGTCCTCGTACATGGCGTCGGTGATCTCGCTGCGGAAGAACCCGGGGGCCAGGGTGTTCACGCGGATGGAGTGGCGCGCCCACTGGACGGCCAGCTCCGACGTCAGGCCCGACAGGCCGAGCTTGCTGGCGGCGTACGACGCCTGGGGGATGCCGGGGATGCCGACGTGCCCGCTGATGGAGGAGACGTTGACGACCGAGCCGCGGCCCGCCTCCACCATGTGGGGGAAGGCGTCCTGCGCCAGCCGGAACGGGGCGACCAGATTGAGGTCGAGGGTGCGGCGGATGTCGGCCAGCGGCTCGCGCTCGGCCGGCTCCCGGCTGAAGATCATCCCGGCCGCGTTCACCAGGATCTCCGGGCCGCCGAGACCCGCGGCGACCCGGGGGACGACCTCGCCGACCTGCTCCAGGTCGAGCAGGTCGCACTCGACGGCGAGGCCGCCGATCTGCTCGGCGAGCTTCTCCAGCCGCTCGCGGCGGCGCGCGACCACCGCCACCCGGGCTCCCGCCTCGGCCAGGCCGCGGGCGAGCGCCTCGCCCAGGCCCGAGGAGGCGCCGGTCACCACGGCCACCCGGCC
>JAFACJ010000143.1 GCA_023425615.1 Actinomycetes bacterium | reverse complement strand
CCCCCCGGCCAGTACCCCCAGTACGGGCCCCCGCCCGGCTACGGCGGACCTCAGGTGCCGCCGGGCGGCCAGCCGCCCCGCAAGGGAAAGGGCGCGCTCATCGCCGTCCTGAGCGCCTCGGTGGCCCTCGTCCTCGTGCTCGCCGTCGTGCTGATCGTCGTCATCGGCAGGGACGGCGAGGACGAGAAGGCGCGGGCGCTCTCCCCCAAGGAGAAGTCGGCACAGGCCGTCACGAAGCTCAACTCGCTCCCCGGCCTGCACTACACCGGCACGTACGACGCCTCGGGGTCGTCGGTCCAGGCCGACCTGTCCGTGACCCGCGCCGGCACCGCGTCCGGTTCGCTGACGGTGGGCGGCGAGGTCATCGACATCATGCTCCTCGACGGCGACCTCTATGTGAAGGCGCCGATCTCCTACTGGCGCAACCAGTCGGAGGTCGGCGAGGAGTCCATCAACGACTTCGCGGACAAGTGGGCCAAGGCGCCCTCCTCCCTGCGCTCGTTCGACATCCGCAGGCTGCTCGTCCCCGCCGCCCTCGGCCAGGCGCTCCAGCAGGCGCAGCCCCTGGTGCCGCCGTCCGGGGCGCCGACCGCCTCGACGGTCTCCGGCCGGCAGGCGATCGCCTTCGAGGGCCTGGAGGCCCAGTACTACGTATCCGACGCCGCCCCTTACCAGCTAGTGAAGATCAAGTCAGGCGGCGCGCAGACTTTCGACTTCGATGTGACGGAAATCACAGCCGACTCTCTCGGCACCCTCTACACCGAGCTCAAGGACAAGGTGAAGAACGGCCTCGCCGGCGCGCTCGACCCCGCGTCCAAGATCCGGCTCACCGCCGCGGCCTCCAACTCCGGCTGCTCCTCCAGCGGCTGCACCATCAAGCGGAAGGTCTCCAACGACGGGCCCACCGCCAGCGTCACCTACGTCGCCAAGATCTGGAAGGACAAGGACGGCAAGAACGAGCTGGGCTCCTGCACCAGGTCGCTCTCCGTCCGCGGCGGCTCCACCACGCTGGAATGCCGGGTGACCAGCGGAGGCTGGAAGTCATGGGTGCGCGCGCTGAAGCCGGGCAGCAACAACCGCTACTACTTCAACTCCTGGATCCGCGTCGAGTCGGTCTCCAAGAGCAAGGCCGACTCCCTCATCGGCAAACTGGAGGCCGAACAGCAGGGCGCGTAAGGAGACGGCCCCCCGGGTTCGGTACATTGACCGGGACCGAATCCAGGTCGGCGACGAACCGGAGGCACCTTGTGATACGTCCTGTATCGCGAGGTTCTCACGTCGGCGGCGGCCGGCTTGCGGAGGCTCACGGCGCGGGGTCTCAGAGCCTGGAAACGGGGTGGACGGGCTGTCGCCCGGACCATCCCGCCTGGGTCGTACCATAAAGACAAGCCCAAGTAGCCCTCCTGTCACAGGCACCCTCACCTGGGACGAGGCTGCGCGTCGAGGAAGGTTTTCCTCTGTGACCAAACAGGTCCAGCAACTCGACCGCGTCATCATCCGCTTCGCCGGAGACTCCGGCGACGGCATGCAGTTGACCGGCGACCGCTTCACGGCGGAGACGGCTGAGTTCGGAAACGACATATCGACGCTTCCCAACTTCCCGGCCGAGATCCGCGCCCCCGCCGGAACCCTCCCGGGGGTCTCCAGCTTCCAGCTCCACTTCGCCGACCACGACATCCTGACGCCAGGCGACTCGCCGAACGTCCTGGTGGCGATGAACCCGGCGGCGCTGAAGGCCAACCTCGGCGACCTCCCCAAGGGCGCCGACGTGATCGTCAACACCGACGAGTTCACCAAGCGCAACCTGGCCAAGGTGGGCTACGCGGCCAGCCCCGTCGAGGACGGGTCGCTGGATGACTACCGGGTGCACGCGCTGCCGCTGACCTCGATGACGGTCAAGGCCCTTGAGGACTTCGACCTCTCCAAGAAGGACGCCGAGCGGGCCAAGAACATGTTCGCGCTCGGCCTGCTGTCGTGGCTCTACCACCGCCCGGTGGAGAGCACGATCTCCTTCCTGGAGAAGAAGTTCGCCAAGAAGCCCGAGATCATGAAGGCCAACGTCGCCGCCTTCCAGGCGGGCTGGAACTTCGGTGAGACCACCGAGGACTTCGCCACCTCCTACGAGGTCAAGCCGGCCACCCTGGAGCCGGGCCTGTACCGTCAGATCACCGGCAACACCGCCCTGGCGTGGGGCCTGGTGGCCGCTGGCGAGCGCAGCGGCCTCGACCTCTTCCTCGGCTCCTACCCGATCACCCCGGCCTCCGACATCCTGCACGAGCTGTCGAAGTTCAAGCACTTCGGCGTGCGGACGTTCCAGGCCGAGGACGAGATCGCCGCGATCGGCGCGGCGCTGGGCGCCTCGTTCGGCGGCGCGCTGGGCCTGACCACCACCTCGGGCCCCGGCGTGGCGCTGAAGGCCGAGACCATCGGCCTGGCCGTGGCCGTCGAGCTGCCGCTGCTCATCGTCAACGTGCAGCGCTCGGGCCCGTCCACCGGCATGCCGACCAAGACCGAGCAGGCCGACCTGCTGCAGGCGATGTTCGGGCGCAACGGCGAGTCGCCGGTGCCGATCATCGCCCCGCTGTCGCCGGCCGACTGCTTCCTCGCCGCGGTCGAGGCCGCACGGATCGCGGTGAAGTACAGGACGCCGGTGTTCATCCTGTCGGACGGCTACCTGGCCAACGGGTCCGAGCCTTGGAAGCTTCCAGAGGTCGAGGACCTGCCGATCATCGAGGCGAACTTCGCCGAGCCGCTGCAGGAGGGCTTCCAGCCGTTCAAGCGCGACCCCGAGACGCTGGCCCGCCCGTGGGCCATCCCGGGCACCGCGGGCCTGGAGC
>JAFACJ010000960.1 GCA_023425615.1 Actinomycetes bacterium | reverse complement strand
CCCGAGAGGCTGCGCGCCGAGGGGCTGGCCGGGACGCCATCTGAATTGGTGGAGAAAATCGGCCGATTCTCCGAAATAGGAGCAGAGCGGCTCTATCTGCAGGTACTGGATCCCACCGATCTCGACCATCTGGATCTGGTGGCCGCCGAAGTCCTTTCCCAGATGTGATCTTTTATCGCACCAGGCAGTGACAGCGGGCTATACCGGCGGTTAGGATCCCGGCTTAATCCGACCAGACCTCGGGAGAGAACCGGTTATGGGCACGACCGCAGACGGACGGGAGCCGCTCCGGGTCCTGGTGGCGCACGCTGACCCGGCGGCGCGCGCGTCCATGGTCGACCGGCTGGACACCGGGGAGTCCCTCGTCGTCGGCCAGACCCCCGGCGACCCCCTGCCGCTCGTCCTGCACCTGCGACCCGACGTCGTCGTCCTCGACGACGCCGCCTTCGCCCCCGCACTGCACCAGCGCTGCCGCGTCCTGGTCCTCGGCCGCGACCTGCCCGAGGACTTCGACCACCTCGGCTTCGGCGGGGCGGGGCGCGCCGCCGCCCGGGCGGGGCTCGGGCTGTCGGCGCGCGAGGCCGAGGTGATGGACCTCATCGCCGCCGGGCGCTCCAACGGGGAGATCGCACGCGAGCTGTACCTCAGCGAGAAGACCGTCAAGAACCATGTGAACCGGATCTACGCCAAACTCGGCGTGCCCAATCGCGCCACCGCCATCTCCCTGTGGCGCGGCGTACTGAGCGAACGTCTCATCGGCTGACTTTTCAGGTCTCCGGCGTTCGAGACGACTTCCGGCGACCGACGCCGGTTTCCGGTTCCGGTGCCGAGGCGGTTTCCCGATGCCGGTTTCCGGCCACGGGACCCGAGAAACGGCGTCCGCTTTATCCCGAATAAAGTGGTGGACCGTGCCACACGCCCCGCAACCCCCCACGGTCCTCCCGTCCACCGACACCCGCGCCCCACGCCTCGCCTGGACCCTGTGGACGGTCGGCGTCCTGGCCTACATCA
The DNA here is from genome assembly GCA_023425615.1 of Actinomycetes bacterium. Taxonomy (GTDB): domain Bacteria; phylum Actinomycetota; class Actinomycetes; order Streptosporangiales; family Streptosporangiaceae; genus Actinocorallia. The sequence continues at coordinate 3,784 of JAFACJ010000960.1, read as the reverse complement.
CCGCGGTCCTGCACCGCACCTCCTTCGGCGTAGCCGGAATCGAGGCCGCCGAACGGTTCCACACCACCGCCGGCGTCCTGTCGATGTTCACCGTCCTGCAGATCCTCGTCTACGCCGCCTGCCAACTCCCCGTCGGCCTGCTCCTCGACCGGTACGGCCCCCGGATGGTCATCACCTTCGGCGGCCTGCTGATGGCCTCCGGCCAGTTCCTGCTCGCCTTCGCCCCCGACGTCGGCACCGCCATCGCCGCCCGCGTCCTGGTCGGAGCCGGCGACGCCGCCACGTTCATCAGCGTCCTCAGCCTCGCCGCCGGCTGGTTCCCCGCCCGGTACGTCCCCCTCATCACCCAGCTCACCGGCATCCTCGGCCAGGCCGGACAACTCCTCAGCGCGCTACCGCTCGTCCTGCTCCTGCACGGCCCCGGCTGGAGCACCGCCTACGGCTCGGCCGCCGCCCTCGGCGTCCTCATCGCCGTCCTCACCCTCGCCGTCCTCCGCGACCCGCCGCGCACCAAAGCCGTCACCACCCTCCGCGAGACCCGCGCCAACCTCGCCGCCGCCTGGCGCCGACCCGGAACCCGCCTCGGCATGTGGACGCACTTCGTCACCCAGTTCAGCGCCAACGCCTTCGCCCTCATGTGGGGCTACCCCTACCTCGTCTCCGCCCAGGGCCTCTCCCCCACCACCGCCGGCACCCTGCTCCTCGTCTTCGTCATCGCCACCATGCTCGCCGGCCCCCTCATCGGCCGCTGGCTCGGCACCCACCCCACCCACCACGTCCGCGTCACCGCCGCCACCGTCACCGCGATCATCCTGATCTGGACGATCGTCCTGGCGCTCCCCGGCCACGCCCCCGTATGGCTCCTGACCCTCCTCATCGTCATCACCGCCTGCGGCGGCCCCGCCAGCATGATCGGCTTCGACCACGCCCGCCTCCACAACCCCGTCTCCCGCCTCGGCACCGCCAACGGCATCGTCAACGGCGGCGGCTTCACCGCCGCCCTCCTCTCGATCCTCTTCATCGGCCTCCTCCTCGACATGGCCAGCCCCACCGCCACCTTCACCCCCGAAGCCTTCCGCCTGGCCTGGCTCGCCCAATACCCCCTATGGCTCCTAGGCCTCTGGCAGATCCACCGCACCCACCGAGCCACCCGATTCGCACAAGTCCCCCGTCAGGGGTAATGTTCTCCCCGTCGAAAGACACCCGCGCCGCTAGCTCAGTTGGTTAGAGCAGCTGACTCTTAATCAGCGGGTCCGGGGTTCGAGTCCCTGGCGGCGCACCACCCGTCCACCAGCGCGTTCATGGTTTCGATCATGGGCGCGCTGGTGGCGTTTAAGGGCGGATTTGCCTGCCGCGTTAGCTCGCCGTTAGCTCGTCCGCCGCCCTTCCGGCGCAAACGATCATCCGGACGGCGACCGGACCGCTCTCGGCAGGCATCTTCCTCCGACGAGTCGAGGCGACTGCTGATCCTTCAGCACGGGCTTGGCCTGTGGTCTCGTGCGAAAGAAGCCAGGGAACAGGCTCGAGGAGAGAGGCGAGTAGCAGAGGAGCAGAGGAGCAGAGCGTTCTCGGAGCGCGTCAGCGGGCGTCCGTACCCTATGGGAGTCACCTGTATAGGTGAGTCGGGCGGAGCAACGGCGCCCCTTCCCGCCCTCTCACCTGCAGAAACGCCCTGCTCAGGGGGTACCGCTCTTAAACGGCATCCCGATCGGCACGCCGATAGGACCTCCGATCGGCACCCCGATCGCTCTCCCAACCCCCGGGGGTATCCACCTGACCGCCAAGGACGAGCAGCGACGGCGGGAAGAGCCGTGGCCCGTCTTCCCGGACAGGAAGACAGGCCACGGCGAGGGGTTCGGGTCAGAGGAGCGACATCGGCCTGCGGCCGGGCCTGCTGGCCGCCGCGTGGATGAGCGCGGCGGCGTCCTCGGCGGCCTTGCGCGCCAGATCCGGCAGCACCGAGGTGTAGGTGTCGGCCGCGATCGTGATCGACGACAGCCCCAAGGTCTCCTGGACGACCTTCATGTCGTGCCCGGCCGCGAGCAGGTTGGTGGCCGCCCCGTGGCGCAGGTCGTGCAGCCGGATCGGCGGCAGGCCCGCCTCCATCTCCAGCAGCTCGAACTGCTCGGTCACCCACCCGGGAAACAGCGGCCCACCAAGCTCGGTGCTGAACACGAGCCCCGACTCCACCCACGCCTCTCCCGCCGCGAGCCGCTCGGCGGCCTAACGCGCCTTGTGGGCTTGGAGCTCGCGGACGGTGGCCTGGTCGAGGATCACGTGCCGCTCCCCTGCCTCGGACTTCGGCCGGCCCTCCAGGATCTGGGAGCCGAGCTGGACAAGCTGCCAGCGCACCGTCACCACCCCGGCCTTCAGATCGACATCGGGCCAGCGCAACCCGCACGCCTCGCCCCGCCGCAACCCGCGGAAGGCGATCAGGTGGAACAGCGCGTACAGACGGTGCCTGCGCGCCCGCCGCAGGAACAGCGCCGTCTGCTCGGGCGTCCACACCATCACCGGCGACGGACGCGGAGCACCGATATAGGCATCCAGACGGTTGACCCGCCTCCCGTACCGGGCGTCGTCGACCTCGGCCAGCCGCCGCTGACGCATCTCACGCTCCCGGACGTGCTCGGCGAAGGTCCCCCGCCACGCTTTCACCCGCTCCTCGGTCCAGATCAACGCCTTGGGACGCCTCCCGCCCTCCAACTCCACCAGGGAGGCGACATTGAGATCGATACGCCGTTCCCGGATCGCCTGGTTCAACGCCGCCCGCAGCGTGGCCCGGATGCGCTGCTGCGAGGCGGGCCCGACGACGCGGCGTCCCTTCACCTTCGCCCGCAGACCGGGATCCGCGGACTCTCGGGCCGCGGTGATGGTCTCGTTCAGCTCCGCGATCGCCTCGAAGACACGGGCGACGTCGGCGACCCCGAGCCGGTCCAGACGGATATGGCCGATGACCGGGCTCAGGTAGAGACGGATGTGGGACTCATAGGAGCGGCGGGTGTTGTCGCGGATCCTCTTCCGGCCCGCGAACCACAACTCCAACCACTCCCCCGTAGTCAGGCGACCGTCCAGGACCTGCTGGGTCTTGAACCGCCTGCGCACCTCCTCCGGGTCCGGGAGGGCCTTGGTCCCCTTCAACGTCGCGAGCATCAACTCCGCGATCCGATCCCGATCCACCTCCTCGACCGCGATCGCCAGCAACTCCCGCCCCTTGGCAATCTCCGCCTCAGCGGCGTCCTGGGTGCCGAAGCCACCGCGCCGGATGGGGTTGCGGCGCCTGCCGTCCAGATACGGAGGCAGCTCGAGCTGGTAGTACCACGAGCCGTGATGACGCGACCAACCCCCGCCCCCACGTCGCAGTCTCGGGCACTTCTTGCCCAGACGCTTCCCCTCTTCGTCGCGGCATCCGCATGCCTTGAACGTCGTACCAGCAGCCATCTTCAGGCTCACTGCCCTTCCGGTGAAGACTGCCCGGGGACCGGCAGGCCCAGCAGGGCGAGCAGCCCGGCGGTCGGCACCTGATAGGTGCTGCCCACACGGATGACCCGGCACGGGAACTCCCCCGCCCTGGCCAGCGCATAGGCCCTGGTACGGCCGACACCGAGCGCCCGCCCCGCCGTGACCACATCGACCACCGCAGGCAGCGCGAGAACCTCCGCCACCGACAACCCACCCCTCACCACACACCACCCACCCCACGGCCCTCACAGACCCGGAGCCCACACGGCGGCAGTCCGACCAGGGACGACTGGCGGGACGGACACGGACCGCCCCCACCCGC
>JAFACJ010000107.1 GCA_023425615.1 Actinomycetes bacterium | reverse complement strand
GGTCGAACAGGCCCTGTTCGAGGTAGGTCGGGATCTCCTGCGGGCGCAGCACCCGGACCTTGGCGATGCGCGGGTCGTCGATGGACGCCCGGTAGTCGCGGTCGCTGGAGCGCTGGATCGCCAGGTCGGCGGCGTTGAACAGGTCGAAGGTAGCGCGTTCGAGCGAACCCTTGGGAAGCACGAGGGACAGCACGGTGATGCCTTTCGGTGACGGCTTGATGCCGGGGATTTCAGGGTTTCCGGGAGCGGTCAGGAGCGGTGATGCTCCATGCGATGCCCGGCGTGACCCCCGTGACGCGGCCCTCGCAGGTCGAATGCCGTACCGAGCGCGGTCACTTTCGCCTCCCTACCTCGCCGAACGCGTGTAACGTGCCCGCCGTGTTGCGGGCACGTTACTTTACCGCGCTTCGTGCTCAGACCTCGCTCCGCCGCAGCTCGCGCAGGGTCAAGGCGGCGTCCAGGGCCGCCACGACCGACTCCCAGCCCTTGTCCTCGGCACTGCCGGGCAGGCCCGACCTGTTCTCGGCCTGTGCCAGGTTCTCGCAGGTCAGGACCCCGTTTCCGACCGGTGTCGCCTCATCGAGGGCGATCCTGGTCAGGCCCTCGGTCACCGAGTCGCAGACATAGTCGAAGTGAGCGGTCTCACCCCTGACGACGCAGCCCAGCGCCACCACCGCGTGGTGGGTGCGGGCCAGCTGCTGGGCGACGACCGGCAGCTCCAGGGCGCCTGCCACGCGCACCGCCGTGGGCTGGGCGCCGCACGCCTTGGCCGCCTCCACGGCGCGGGCCAGGAGCTGGTCGGTGATCTGGCCGTGCCAGCGGGCGGCGACGATCCCGATCGTCATGCCGTTCGCCTCGACGGTGGTGTCCTGCGGACGTCCTCCTCCGCTCATCACAGCCCCTCGATCTGGTGTCCGAGCCGGTCGCGCTTGACCGTCAGGTACCGGCGGTTGTGCTCGGTCAGGTGGGCGGGCAGCGCCACCCGTCCCAGCACCTCCAGGCCGAACTCGCTGAGCGCGGCGAGCTTGGCGGGGTTGTTGGTCAGGACCCGCACCGACCCCACGCCCAGGTCGGCGAGGATGTGCGCGGCGTTGGTGTAGTCGCGGGCGTCGACCGGGTGGCCGAGCTCGACGTTGGCGTCCACGGTGTCGGAGCCGGCGTCCTGCAGGGCGTATGCCTTCAGCTTGGCGATCAGGCCGATGCCGCGGCCCTCCTGCCCGCGCAGGTAGACCACCGCGCCGCGGCCCTCCAGCGCGATCTCGGCCATGGCGGCGTCGAGCTGTGCGCCGCAGTCGCAGCGGTCGGAGTGCAGCACATCGCCGGTGAGGCACTCGGAGTGCACCCGCACCAGCACGTCCTTGCCGTCGCCCAGGTCGCCGTAGACCAGCGCGACGTGCTCGCCGCCGTCCACTGAGCTGGTGTAGCCGACGGCGCGCCACCGGCCGAAGCGGTTGGGGATCACGGTCTCGGCGTCGCGGGAGACCAGCCGCTCGGTGCGCTTGCGGTAGGCGACCAGCTGCTCGATGGAGATCAGCTTGAGGTCGTGCTCCTTGGCGAAGACCTCCAGCTGGGGCAGCCGCGCCATGGTGCCGTCGTCGTTGACGATCTCGCACAGCACCCCGGCGGGACGGCAGCCGGCCAGCCTGGCCAGGTCGATGGTGGCCTCGGTGTGGCCGCGGCGGGCCAGGACACCGCCCTCGCGGGCGCGCAGCGGCACCACGTGGCCGGGGCGGCGCAGGTCGGAGGGCACCGTGGCGGGGTCGGCCAGCAGCCGGATGGTGTGGGCGCGGTCGGCGGCGGAGATGCCGGTGCTCACGCCCTCGCTGGCGTCCACGCTGACGGTGTAGGCGGTGCCGCGCACGTCCTGGTTGGTGTGGTGCATCGGCGGGAGCTGCAGCCGAAGGCAGTCGGACTCGGTGAGCGGAGCGCAGATGTAGCCGGAGGTGTAGCGGACGGTGAAGGCCATCAGCTCGGGCGTGGCGTGCTCGGCGGCGAAGATGAGGTCGCCTTCGTTCTCGCGGTCCTCGTCGTCGACCACGACGACGGGCCGGCCGGCGGCGATGTCCGCGATCGCCTCTTCGATGGTGCTGAAAACGCTCACTGCCGCGCTCCGATCATGCGCTCGACGTACTTGGCCACGACGTCCACCTCCAGGTTCACGGGGTCTCCGGGACCCTTGCGACCCAGGGTTGTCAGTTCGAGGGTGGTGGGGATGAGGCTGATGGTGAAGGAGTCCACCGCGGCCTCCACCACGGTGAGGCTGACGCCGTCGACCGTGATCGAGCCCTTCTCCACCACATAGCGGCTGAGCGCCTCGGGCAGCGAGACGCGGACGATCTCCCATTTCTCGGACGGGATCCGCTCGACGATGCGCCCGACGCCGTCCACATGGCCCTGGACCAGATGGCCGCCGAGCCGGTCTTGCAGGCGCACCGGGCGCTCCAGGTTGACCCGGGATCCGGGTTCCAGGGCGCCGAGGCTGGATCGCTCCAGGGTCTCGCGCATCACGTCGGCGGTGAAGGCGTCGCCCTTGAGGTCCACGACGGTCAGGCAGACGCCGTTGACCGCGATGGACGAACCGTGCGCGGCGTCCGATGTGACGACCGGGCCGCGGATCTCCAGGACCGCCGATTCCGGGCCGTCCGTCTTACCGATGATCTCGCCGAGTTCTTCGACGATTCCGGTGAACACTCCCCTGTCCTCCCTTGTCGACGGGGAGCTCCGGGGGTGAGGAAAACCGCACCCACGCCCTAGGCGGGCAGGGTCCGGCACGCGCGCTGCCTCCCATCCGGACTGTCACCGTCGGTACCGGAATCTCACCGGATCAGCCGGCCGATGGCTTCGGCCGGGTCGCGGACTTTCACCGCCGGTTCGGAATTGCACCGACCCCGGAGCACGCTGTTGGTACTGCTACTGCTCTCTAGCGAGTCCCATGACTCTGCAACAAGTTTGCCATGTCCACTGTTCCTTCGGCCACGTGGGGGGCCTCACGACCGGATTCGGCCAACCAAGCGCTCGCTTGTTTTATCTTCCGAAGCCGATCGGCCGCTCCGGCCTCACCGTCTTCTCCGCCAGCGCCCGCAGATGGCGCACCGCCTCGGCCGGGTCGTCCGCGCCGTAGACCGCGCTGCCCGCCACGAAGACATCGGCGCCCGCCTCGGCGCAGCGCTCGATCGTCTCGGCCGAGACCCCGCCGTCCACCTGCAGCCACACGTCGAGATCACGGCCCTTGATCAGCTCACGGGCGCGGCGGACCTTGGGCAGCACCACGTCGAGGAACTTCTGGCCGCCGAAACCGGGCTCGACCGTCATCAGCAGCAGCATGTCCAACTCCCCCAGGAGGTCCTCGTAGGACTCCACCGGGGTGGTGGGGTTCAGCGCCAGGGAGGCGCGGGCGCCGGCCTCGCGGATCATGCGCAGGGTGCGGATCGGCGCCTTGGCCGCCTCGGCGTGGATGGTGACGCTGCCCGCGCCCGCCTCCGCGTACGCCGGGGCCCAGCGGTCCGGGTCGGCGATCATCAGATGGCAGTCGAGGGGGATCCGGCTGCTCTTCAGCAGCGACTCCACGATCGGCAGGCCGAGGGTGAGGTTGGGGACGAAGTGGTTGTCCATCACATCGACGTGCACCCAGTCGGCTGCGTCGGAGATGGCCTCCACCTCCCGCGCCAGATGCGCGAAGTCGGCGGAGAGAATGCTCGGAGAGATCTGAATGCCCATGATGCCTTGAGTCTAGGAGTCGGCCGAGGCGGGCCGGTTCACCCGGGCGGGTGAACACGTGGGGGCACCCGCTCCGGCTCGGCCGCCAGCCCGAGCCGGACGAACGCCTCGGGCGCGCCCCACAGCGCCCACAGCCCGACCAGAACGCACCCGGCGAACACGACGGCGAGGGACGAGGAGAGAAGACTCACCAGCGCCAGACAGCAGGCTCCCAGCAGGCACAGCGCGGCCATGCCGGTCAGGAGCCTCGGCAGCGCCATCCGCCCCGGGCCCGTCCGGTACGGCGGCGGCCCGCCC
>JAFACJ010000101.1 GCA_023425615.1 Actinomycetes bacterium | reverse complement strand
GATCGCGTTCGGCGCCGAGGGCGGGCAGGTAGGCGAGGGTGATGTCGACGGCGGACAGGACGATGCAGCTCGTCATCAGCGCGCGCGGCAGCCCCGGCAGGCGCAGCAGCATCCCGAGGCCGCCCTCCGGCGCCGCGGCGGGGACGGCCGCCGTCCGCCTGCTGTCGGGGAGCCCCGCGGACAGGGCGAGCAGCAGTACCGCGCCCGCCAGCGACCAGGCGAAGATCCGCCCCGTGTCGGGGATCTCGCGGCCGCCTCCCGCCAGCAGGATCAGCGTGGGCCCGAGGGACTGCCCGATCGACGCCGCGAACGTGTAGTGCCCGAAGGCGGTGTCGTACCCGCCTCCGGAGGAGGTGTTGGCGACCAGCGCCTGCTGCCCGACCACGCAGCCCAGGTGCCCGATCCCGAGGAGGACGCTCGCGCAGACCAGCCCGCCGAGCCCGCCGCCGAGGAAGGTGAACGCCAGCGCCGACGCCAGCACGCACGTCGCCCCGCCGACCGCGATCCGGCGCTCCCCCAGCCGGTCGGTGAGCTGCCCCGCCGGCAGCGCCAGCACCAGCGGCGCGAACGCGAAGCTCGCGGCGAGAACACCCAGCGCCGCCGCGGGCACCTCCAGCTCCAGCGCCCGGTAGGACATCGTCGGCCGCAACACGAACGTGATCAGCTGCGTCATGACCGCGTGCGCCAGCAGCACCGGCCCGCCCCGCAACCCCTTCACCCGTTCCCCCGGAAAACGTCCAACCTCACAAGCCGCATCATCCCCCATGACCAGCCCGAACACCCCACCGCAGTACACCGACCTCAATCCCGGCAACGTCCGGATCACAGGTTCAGGCGCGCGGGAGTACGCCCAGGAGCGTCGAGGTGAAGGAGATCCGCAGGGCGTCGCGCAGCTCCATGTGGAGCGCGCCGAGGGCGGGCTCGTCCTCTGGGTGAGATCCGGGGCTACTCGAAGCCGGTCGCCTCCGGTCCCGGCTCCCACGACCAGGCCACTCAGCAGCGGTTGTGGACCGTCTCCGGGGACTCACGGTGTGACGATGGGGAAGTTCTCGTCGGGCCTGTCCATGACGCCCATCAGACGGCGCAGGGCGCCCACGTCTCCGCTACTGGAGACGCCTTTCGGTGCCTTCCCCGCCAGAAGGCCGAAGAGCTGGGGACGGGTCAGGGCGAGCTTCAGGTCTGCCTGCTCGGTGTCGCGGGTGCGGCGCCGGTGGATGAGGACGCCGTTGGACAGCAGCATCCGGTACCTCTCGCCGGTGTCGGTGAAGTCCCAGTCGATGGTCAGGCTCTCGTCCCACGCCTTCGGGCCGTTCACGCGGATGGCCATCGAGTCGAAGACCTGCTCGACCGACAGTCCCGCGGCCATGCCTCCGGCGATGCTCGTCGGCACCGGCTTGACGCCTTCGCGCAGTTCCAGCGCGCCGGTCAGGTAGAAGTTGCGCCAGGTGCCGTTCTCCGCGCCGTGGCCGAGCCGCTCGTAGACGTCGGCGAGCGCGTGCTTGGCGTGGTCGTTGCCGGGGTCGGCGAACACCACGTGGTCGAGCAGGGTGGCGGCGAACCGCAGGTCGCCCTTCTCCGCGTAGTCGCGGGCCAGGGCCAGCACCTTGGACGCGCCGCCCATGCACTCGACGTACCGCTTGGCCTCCTCCGCGGGCGGGTGCTCCCACAGGTGGGCGGGGTTGCCGTCGAACCAGCCCATATAACGCTGGTAGACGGCCTTGACGTTGTGGGAGACCGAACCGTAGTAGCCGCGGGCGTGCCAGGCGTTCTCCAGGGCCGGGGGCAGTTCGATCATCTCGGCGATCTCCACGCCGGTGTACCCCTGGTTGGTCAGCCGGAGCGTCTGGTCGTGCAGGTAGGCGTACAGGTCGCGCTGGCCGGTGAGGAAGGCGACGATGTTCTCGCGGTCCCAGGTGGGCCAGTGGTGGGAGGCGAACGCCACGTCGGTCGTGTCCGCGAACAGTTCGATCGCCTCGTCCAGGTAGCGCGCCCACATCCGGGCGTCGCGCACGAGGGCGCCGCGCAGCGTCAGCAGGTTGTGCAGGTTGTGCGTGGCGTTCTCCGCCAGGCACAGGGCGCGCCGGTCGGGGAAGTGGAAGTTCATCTCCGCCGGCGCCTCGGTGCCGGGCGTGAGCTGGAAGACGATGCGGACGCCGTCGATCGTCTCCTCCTGGCCGGTGCGGGTGATGTCGCGGTTCGGCGGGATGAGGCCGATCCTGCCGGACGAGGCGGTCTGCCCCAGGCCGGTGCCGATCATGCCTTCCGGGTTCTTCGGGAGCAGGGAGCCGGTGTGGTAGGCGCCGCGGCGGCCCATGGCGATGCCCGCGTAGACGTTCTCGGCGACCGCATGCTCCAGGAACCCGGCCGGTGCCAGGATCGGGATGCCCCCGGGGTCGTCGGCGGGGATGACGCCCTCGGCCCCGCCGAAGTGGTCGACGTGCGAGTGCGTGTAGATCATGCCGGTGACCGGGCGGTGCCCCCGGTGCTCGCGGTAGAGCCCCAGCGCCGCGGCGGCGGTCTCCGCCGACACCAGCGGGTCGATGACGATGACGCCGGTGTCGCCCTCGACGAGCGTCATGTTGGACAGGTCGAGGCCGCGTACCTGGTAGACGCCGTCGGCGACCTGGAAGAGCCCCTGTTTGGCGCACAGTTGCGACTGCCGCCACAGGGAGGGGTCGGCGGTCTCGGGCGCGGGACCTTCGAGGAAGGAGAAGACGTCGTTGTCCCACACCGTCCTGCCCTCGGCGTCCTTCACCACGCAGGGGGTCAGCGAGGCGATCAGGCCGCGTTCGGCGTTGGCGAAGTCGGTGCGGTCGGAGAACGGAAGAGCAGTCATGAACCGACGTATCGCCGCAAAATGCCCACGGCAAAGTCCGCGGCCGGTAAACGCTCGCCCCGCGCGCTCACAGGTACGAGGCGACCTCGACGAGGACGACGATCACCAGGACGTGGAAGGGGACGGCGAGCATCACCAAGGCCACGCCCTTGAAGAGCCCGCCGCGCAGCACCTCGGCCATGCCCACGGTGAGGACGTTCGCGCCGGACCCCAGGAACAGGGGGCGGCCGTCCGCGTCCTCCGACGACCAGCCGGTGACCTGGAGCCGCGTCCCCTCCTTGATGACGTACTCGTTCCGCACGACCCTCACACCGGGGCGGTCCTCCGGCTCCGACTCCTGGCGGAGCGTGTGCGTCGAGCCGCGGATGTCGCGTTCACCCGGATCGACCTCCAGGCCGCCCGTCCTGTCCTCGATCAGGAGCGGCCCCTTGGCGTACTCCTCCCGGTCGGCTCCGGCGCCGGTCCCGAACTCGGCGGTCTTGACCCGCCACCAGACGCACGGCTCCCCGCTCAGCGGGGCGAGCAGCGGCCCGTCCGGACCCGGCACCGCCGACCCGGCGAAGCGGACCCAGGCGCCGGAACCCAGCCCCGGCACGTCGGAGGCACGGATGTCGCGTCCCCGCACGAGCCGCCAATCGTCCCAGTACACCGTCTTGGCCATGCGGATGAAGAAGAAGGTGAAGACGCAGAGGACTGCCTCTATCAAGAGGAACGCGGCGAACCCGGTCCCGGCGTCGATCTCGCGGTTAGAACCCGCGAGCACGGAGACGGTCTCCAACGCGTTCACCTCTCCCGAGAAGGCGTACGGAAGTACCCGCGCGCACTCTCCCACCCTGAGGCGGCCCGACGGCAGTGACCTCTGTCCCGGCTCCGTCGGGACGGCGCCGTTCAGTCCTCCACGGCGGCCTCGGCCTCCGGCGTTCTGGCGATCGTCGTGCGCAGTTCGCGTTCGGGTATCAGCCAGACGGCGACCAGCGACACCGCGGCCGTCACCGCGGAGAGCAGGAAGATGCTCGCGATCGCGTCGGCGTGGGCGTCGCGCATGACGTGCAGGACCGGCGCGGGCAGCCCGGACAGGTCGAGGCCGTCGGCGGCGTCGGCGGTCTTGAGCCCCGCCGCCGCCAGGCCCTCCTTGACGTTGGAGGCGACACGGGTGGCCAGGATCGCGCCGAGCACCGTGATCCCCATGGTGCCGCCCAGGGAGCGGAAGAAGGCGACGACTCCGCTGGCGGCGCCCACGTCCGTCACGTCCACGGTGTTCTGC
>JAFACJ010000089.1 GCA_023425615.1 Actinomycetes bacterium | reverse complement strand
GGGCCAGCTTAGTGGTACGGGGGGGTGGGGACGCCTATGTCACCACCCCGCGCCCCCGTCGGGCCAAGGGTCAGGCGGGCACCGGGGTCCGTCGCCTGCTCCGGCGCCCCGACGCGGTCCCGCCCGGGCTCGCGCCCTCCGGCTCGCCCGCACCCGGCCCGGAATCACCCGGTCCGCCGGCCTCCGGCGGTGCGACCTCGCCCAGTTCGTCGTCCTCGGCGGTGGCCGGGCCGTCGTCCGCCACGTCGCCCAGCTCGTCCTCCTCCCCCGCCGGGCCACCCGAGCCGGGGTCGAAGCCGGTGGCCTGGCGCACGCCGGGCCGGGCGTCGAACGGGTCGGGCTCGCCCACCCGCTCGACGGTGCCGACGAGCCCGACCCGGCCGCCGCCGTACTCCGGGGGCGGGAAGTCGTCGTCGAAGGGCCGGTCGTCGAAGGTGGCCGGGGCCTGCCCGTCGGGCACCGGCTCGGTCGTCTCGCCGTGCACCCGCTGCTCGGCCTCCGCGTCCTCGACGGTGCTGGTGGCCGCGCGGGGCTGGTTGCGCAGGAACCGGGCCCGGCCACGGGACAGGTCGTGCCCGACCGCGACCGCCTCCAGCTCGTAGAGCGTGCGGTGGGTGCCGGACTCGTCGGTCCAGTCCCGGGTGTAGAGACGGCCGGCGACGATCACCGGGTCGCCGACCGCCACCGAGGCGGCCACCCCCTCGGCGAGGCGGCGCCAGCAGTTGACGCGTACGCAGCAACGTACCATGTCCCACATGACGACGCGAGATCCCCTCGGCCGCACCCGCGCAATCATTTACGTCCGGCTGTCATCGCACCGAGGTGACATCGACCCCTCGACCTCCCCCGCCAGGCAGGAAGAGGTATGCCGGGCATATTGCCTGGCGAAGGGCTGGGACGTCCACCCGCACATCGTGCGTGACCTGGACATCAGCGGCTCGGACAAGGGCCTTCGACTCGACCGCCCAGGGCTGCGCGAGATCCGCGAACGGTGGCCGGAAGTCGACGTCGTGATCTTCGCGAAGCTCGACCGGCTCGCTCGGAACGTGATCGACTTCCGGGCTTTCGCCGACGAGGCTGCCGAGAACGGCGCGGCCCTGGTCTCGGTCGCCGAATCGCTCGACCTCACGACGACCTCGGGGCGCTTCGTCGCAACCATCCTCGCGGCGTTCGCCGAGATGGAGGCGGCGACGATCGCCGAGCGGACGACGGCCGGCATCGAGAAAGCGCGAGAGCTTGGCCGCTGGGCCGGCGGTGCCGCCCCGTACGGCTATCAGGTGGTGTCCGCGCCGGATGGGCCTGGCTTCGTTCTCGCGCCCGAGCCAGACGCCGCCGCAGTCGTCCGCGAGGCGGCCGAGCGAGTCCTTGCAGGCGAGTCGCTTTACGCGATTTCCAAGGACTTCAACGCGCGGGGCGTGCCGACGCGATCAGCAAAGCTCATCGCAGAGGGCCGAACGAAGCGGGAGAAGGCCGCGCCGTGGGCGACACAGACTCTCTCCCAGGTTCTCACCAACCCGGCGACCGTCGGCCGATCTGTGTATCGCGGCGAGCTGATCCGCGATGACAGCGGGATGCCGCGCCAGCTATGGGCCCCGATTCTCCCGCTCGACGCCTGGCACAGGCTTCGAGCCGTCCTAGCGGCTAACGGCGAAGCTGCCGAGGGGCGCGGCCGGCGCGTACGGGCGGCCCGGCTCCTCTCCGGGATCGCGTACTGCGCCGGATGCGGCCGGAAGCTCTACGCCTCTTCGCGTAAGCATCCGAGCGGCAACACAGTCCCGACGTATGCATGCGCGGCGAGGCGCAACGGACAAGGATGCGAGGGGGTGGCGATCACGGCGGAGATGACCGAGGAGGCTGTCACGCGGCAGTTCCTGGCCCGCGTGGGTTCCTGGCCAGTCGTGGAAGCGGTCACCGTGACCGTTGAAGACGGACGCCGCGCCGACGTGGAAGCGGGAATCGCTGACCTGGCACGCCAGATGACCCAACGGGGCGCAGATGTGGCGGCGCTGGCGGCCCGGCTGGCTGAGTTGCACGCGACGCGCGAGGCGTTGCCGGTGACGGCCGCCACCGAGGTTCGCCGACTGGAGACCGGGCGGACCTTCGGCGAGGAGTGGGCCGCGCGGGACACCGACGGCCGGCGGGCGCTTCTCGCCGCGTCCGGCGCGCGGGCAGTCATTCACCGGGCGGCGGTGCGTGGGCGGAAGATCTTCGATGAGTCGCGGGTCGACTTGCGGCTAGGCGAGTTTGACGACCCCGAGGCACAGCGCCTCGCCGAGATCGCGGCCGAGGAGGCGACGGCGTAGGCGTGTAAACGCCCCAACGCAGAAAGGCCCCTCACTCCGGGCGCGGACCAGAGTGAGGGGCCTTCGTGTGTGGGGCGTGCGGGGGTCGAGACAGGGCCAGGGACGGCCGATCTAGGTGGCCAGGGGTACGGGCCAGGGTGCGACCTCCTGGGCGCTCTCCGGGCCTGTCTCGGGGAGGCGGGCGGTCACTCGGCGGCCTCTAGGCGGTCGGGCTGCGAGAAGTCGACGCCGCGTAGCCGGGCCTCGACGTCCTGGCGGACGACCGAGCGGGTCGACGTCGGCGCGAGGTGCCGGGCCCGGTCGTAGGCGCGGGCAAAGTCCCGGAAGGCGGTCAGGGCCACGCCCCGGGCCCCGTCGCCGTGCGTGTAGGAGTAGCCCCACGCGGCGGCCCATAGTGTCTCGGCCGTCCAGCCTTCCGCGGGCTGGCGGGCGTAGTCGGCCGGGCGGAAGTCGACGGCCAGGCGCACGCCGAGGTGCGGGACGGGGACTGCCTCGACGCCGGACCGGGGAGCATCCCGGCGGCGCATCTTCGGATTGGTCACCGGTCCGGACTCCACCGGGCACGGGCCGCGCGACGGCCACGCTCGGACGGGGTTCCGTGCGCAGGCTTGTGCAGGCGGCCGAGGATCTGGGCGGCGGCGGTACGGGCAAGGCGCGCTTCGATCGCGCCAGGGTGCACGCACGGCTGTCCGGTCGACCCGCGGGCGACCATGCCGTTAGCGAGGGCGACGGCGTCCAGGCGCTCGGCGGCCGACTCCAACGCGCAGGCGTGGAACAGCTCGGCGACCTCGGCGGCGGTCAGGTCGGGACGTTCCTCGGTCACGGCGGCGAACGTCTCGCGCGCCCCGATCGTCCAGCTTGCGGGGAGGCCGTCGGCCTCGGTCTCAGCGGTCATTGGTCACTTTCAGTAGTCGAAAACTGGAGCGGTGCGCGCACGCAGCCCGGGAAGCTATGCCTCTTCGATCCCGTAAGGACATCGATAGGGGTCACTCCCCAGGGGGTCACGCTCCGTCATCACTGGCCGTGTCGCTGGCCGCCAGGTCGCGGCGAAGCCTGGCGAGGATGGGACGCGCCCAACCCTCGACCCGATCGTGGGCCGTGCGTGCGGCTCGGACCGGCGCGGCGGGTAGGTGCCGGTAGCAGGCGGCCAGGTCTCGGCCGTCGCGACGGACGACGCCGGACGCGGCCGAGCCACACGGGCGGTTGACCGGGCCCAGCTCGCAGCGGCAGCCAGCGGCACGGCGGACGGCACGGGCGCGGGAGAGACGGCGGCGGGTGGCGCGGGAGGGGGCGGGGGTGGGGCTGAACATCGGGGGCCTTTCGACAGGGGGGCGGGGACGGCAAGGGGCCCCCGGGTCAGTTCCCGAGGGCCCCCGTCGGTTCGGTCAGTTGTCGGCCGTGCGCCGGGCGTCGGCCTCGGCGGCGGCGAGGCGGGCGCGGTCCAGGGCCAGGGCCCGGGCCGAACGTTGGATCTCAGTCGGACCGTCCCCGGTGATTTGCGCGGCCTGGTCCTCGCCGAGGCCGTAGCGCTTGGCGGCGTCGGCGACCAGGTACGCCCGGTCGGCGCGGGGTCGGTCGGCCCTCGCCCGGTCGGCGTCCTCGGCGGCGGCCAGGGCCCGGGCGACCCGGTCCCCGATGTTGCCCAGCCTCGCCACGGTCAGGCCCCCTTGTACGGGTCGGCGGCGATCAGGTCCGCCGGGATGGCGGTCGCCACGGCCTCCACATCCATCCACGCCAGGGGAAGCCGGACGGACCGTCCCGGGTAGTTCACCGGGTCGGCCTGCCGGACGGCGCGGACGCGGGCGTCGATGGCGGCCCGCTGCTCGGGCGTGACCGATCGGCGCATCTGCCGGACGTTGTCCAGGGACGCGACCGCGTGCGCCAGGGCCTCGGCATCGGCGTACGCCTGGCGGGCCTCACGGAAGGCACGGGCCGAGGTCTCGGCCAGCTCGGGAAGGCGCGCGGAGAGGATCGGGCGCAACCCTTCGTGATTCGCCGGGATCACGTTCTCTACGGCATTCGCGGCGGCGTACGCCCGGTTCCGGGCCACCCGGACCTTCAGCTCGGCCTGGCGGATGCGCTCCCCGGTGATTTCCTGCGAGATCGGGGCGGGCGGCTTCTTGCCGTCCCGGATGGCCCGGGCGATCGCGGCGCGGTTGTCGTCCGCTTCGTCGCGGATCGCGTCGACCGCGTCCCGCTCGGCCAGGGTCGCGGCGTTTGCGGCGTCCAGGGCGGCGAAAGCCTCGCGGACGGCGGGCGGACAGGCGGGGTCGTCCAGGACCCATGTGGGGATAGTCCAGTCGGGGGCGACCAGGTCGCCGGAAGAGGTGGGCATGGTGGCTCTCCTTGGTTGGTTACGACCCCCGGCAGACGGTCTCTGCCGGGCGATCGGGACGGCTCAGGGGTAGGGGCAGGGGTGCGACGGCTCAGGCCGCCTGAGACCTTGTCTCGGGGTATTCGCCAGCGATGGCGATAAGGCGAAAGACCCATTCACGGCGACCGGAGACGTTGCGGCTGCGACGGACGGCGATGCCGAGCGCGCCGAGGTCGGGTCGGGCCGAGAGAACGGCGGTCGCGGTAGTTGCGGGGCTCTCGGCGGCCGGGCTCTCCGGTAGCCGTTGACGGATCAGGGCGTGCAGGTTGCCGACGCTCGTACGGAACTCACCTCCGCCCCGTAGTACCTCCTCGGCGATCAGGCGAGCGACGTCGGGATCAGGCTGCGGCACGGACCGGGTTCTCCAATCGGGTGAGACGTACGCGCCGGAGGCGGCCGTACTCGTCGCGGCGGCTGCCGATGCTCAATCCGTGCTTGGAATTGAGCAGGGGCCGGGCGGCGACGGTGTAGGCCAGGGCCTCGCGGCCGGAGGCGGCGGCGGGGTGGTCCTCGCCGAGGGCGGCGGCCAGCTCGGCGCGTAGCCGGACACCGCCGAGGTAGACGACCGGACGCGGGTCCTCGTCCTGAAGCGCGGCCACGACGGCGGCGACTCGCGGGTCTGCGGGCGGCTGTTCCGTCATCAGGCCACCCGGCGGGGGCGTCGGTCGGCCAGGTGGACGACGTCGGCCGGGTCCTGGCGGCGGTCGGCCTGGCGGCGGTCGGCCTGGCGGCCTCGGGCCCAGCGGTTCAGGTGCGGCCGTAGCTCCTCGTAGGCCAGTTCGGCGACACGTTCGAGGATCGCTTCAGCGAAGGCGTCCGAGTCGGGTTGGTTCACGCGGCTGTCCTTTCGGCTTGACGTTGGACGATGCGCAGCAAGATCGGGCGTTGCTCTTCCCAGGTGAGGCGGGCTACGCGCTCGGCTACCTCGGCGATCACGGCCGGCTCGGGGACCGTCCAGAGGCGCACGCCCCGGATCTTGCGGGGCTCGCCGAGGACGTCGCGGGCCAGCGCCCCGAAGGCGTGCTTGCCGAGGCGGTCGGCCGCCGGGGTGGCCTCGGCGTAGGCGGCCCAGGTCTCGGCGACCGGATGCCGTCCGGGGACCAGCTCGGCGAGGAAGCGCCGGGCGGTGGCTTCGAGGTGAGCGGGGTCGGGTGCCGCTTCGGGCTTCGGGGCTGGCGGTCGGGGCTTCGCCGGTCTGCCGGGGCGCTCGACGCGGCCTCGGAACTCGGGGACGTCGTCCAGGGCTTCGAGGACGTTCGAGACGACGTCGCCGACCAGGCGCGAGCGGGCACCGCGGGGACGACCTTGACCGTTGCGGGGCCGGCGCGGGGTCGCCTCGCGGGCCAGCTCGCGGACGTCCTTCACGGCCTCGCGTAGGCGAAGACGCGCGGTGCGGGGCGGGTCGGGTAGCCGCGTCAGCAGTTGGCAGACAAGGGCGGTCAGCTCCGGCCGCGTCACCGGGTCGGCGACGTGCGGCTCACCGGGTCGGACGCGGACCACGACGCGGCGGCCGTAGTCGTCCCAGGCGAGCCGGTGGCGCAGCACGAAGAACGGTTCGAGGAGTGCGGCCAGGTGGTCGGCGCTGATCTCGTAGGTCTCGCGGCCCAGGATGCGGCTGAAGCCTTCATCGACAAGCGGGTCTGTCTCGTACAGAACAAGCGCGGCGGCGCGTAGCCGGTCCTCGACGGTCGGGGGCGTCACGTGCCGAACAGTCGAGCGGCGTCGCGCTCGACGGCGGCCAGGGCGTCACGGTCGCCCGCGAGGATCGCGGCGGTCTGCCGGGTCAGCAGGTCGTGAGCGGCCTCGCGGAAGCGGGCCTCGCGCTCGGCGTGTAAACGCCTTTGCCGGCGCATCCGGCACCGGTTACCGCAGGTGATGCGATCGCGGTAGCCCGGAGTTTGCTCGATCGTGCGGGGGCACTCGGCGCAGGTTGTCACCCTGCCTCCTTTCGTAAGTTACGTAATGGGGGCTGAAAGGAGGGCCCTGCCGTCGCCTCCTCGCGAGCGCCGACGGACAGGGCCCCTCTACTCCCTAGCGTTTCGGTCCCGCGCGGGTCAGAAGTCCGCCGGGAAGTCGTGAAGCGCCTCGGGGTGGTTCTCGGCGAGCCAGCGCGCGGCGGGGTCGCCGTCGCGGCGCTTCGCCGTGCGGTTCGCGTAGCCATCGACCACGTAGCCGGCCGCGCCGAGGTCGAACCGGTCGGCCCCTTCGCCGAACGCCTCTTCGGCCAGGCGCTCGACGTGCTCGAAGTCGTCACCGGCAGCACGCCGCACGGCCACGCGCGGGGCGGCGGCGGTCCGGGCGCGGCGACGCTCGACCAGGGCGGCGACCTCCTCGGGCACCTCAGCCGGCGGCGCGGCGTCAGCGGCCCGCGCTTCGCGCTTGTCGGCGGCACGCTGAACGGCCCGGCAGGGTCGCGAGCAGT
>JAFACJ010000077.1 GCA_023425615.1 Actinomycetes bacterium | reverse complement strand
GCCGAAGACCCTGCCGCGCAGCAGGGAGAGGTCGACCATCGGCTCGGCCTCGGCGCGTTCGACCAGCACGAACGCCACGGCCCCGGCCAGCGCCACCGCGAAGGCGCCGAGGATGAGCGGCGAGTCCCAGCCGCGCCCTTCCCCCTCGATCAGCGCGTAGGTCAGCGGGAACAGCGCCACCATGGAGGCGGCCAGCCCCCGCAGGTCGAGCGGACGGCGCGAGCCGGGCGTCTCCCCCAGCGCCCAGAAGGCGAGCGCGAAGGTGACGACGCCCACCGGCACGTTGATGAGGTAGATCCAGCCCCAGTGCACGTGCTCGGTGATCCAGCCGCCGGTCACCGGTCCGAGGGCCAGCGCGAGCGCGCCGATCGCGCCCCACAGCCCGATCGCCGTGGCGCGCTCGCGCTGCTCGGTGAACACCGCGGGCAGCAGCGCCAGCGCGGTCGGCGCCAGCAGCGCGGCGCCGACGCCCTGCAGCGCCCGCGCGGTGATGAGCACCTCCATGTTCTCGGCCAGCCCGGCGGCGGCCGAGGCGCCGGTGAAGACCACCAGCCCGATCAGGAGGACGCGCCGCCGTCCGTACACGTCGGCGAGCCGTCCCCCGACCAGGGTGAGGCTCGCGAACACCAGGATGTAGCAGCTCACGATCCATTCGAGCCCGGACATGGTCAGTCCGAGGTCGCGCTGCACGGTCGGGAGCGCGACGTTGACGATGTTGTTGTCCAGGTAGGTCATGAACGTGCCCAGGCCGAGCGCCAGCAGCGCCCACCACCTGCGTTCCGTCCGCATGCCGTGTCCCTCTCTCGCACCACTACTGTCCTCTACGGTGTACATGTACGTCGTACATGTACGACGTACATGAGAACTTGTACGTCGTATAGTTGTCAAGTGGCATCGGAAAGACTGAGCAGAGAGACCGTGTGCGAGCACGCGCTGGCGCTCGCCGACCGCGAGGGCCTGGAGACCCTCACCATCCGCAGGCTCGCCGGCGACCTCGGCGTCACCCCGATGGCGCTGTACTGGCACTTCAAGAACAAGGACGAGCTGCTCCAGGCGCTCACCGAGCACGCGCTGGCGCACATCACCGCCGACCTGCGCCACGAGGACCCCTGGGACGTGCGGCTGCGCGTCCTGGTGGACACCGTCGTGGGCGCGATGCGCGCGCACCCCTGCCTGCCCGGCCTCCTGGCCCTCGTGGACAAGAAACGCGTCGAGAGCTTCCAGCGGGCCACCGAGGCCACACTGAGCGTGCTGGGCGAGGCCGGATTCCCCCCGCGCCTCCAGTACTGGGTCGCGAGCTACCTGCTCATGGGCTGCCTGTCGCTCGTGCAGAACCAGCCGGCCCATCTCCACCTGACCGAGGGCGAACGCGCCGAGCAGCGCCGCCGCGAGCGCCTGGAACTCGAATCGCTGCCCGCCGACCGCTTCCCCTGCACCATCGCCTACGCCAAGACGATGGACGAACCCGTGGACGCGGCGGAGTTCTTCGCCTTCGGCACCGACCTGCTCATCTCCGGCGTACGCGCCATGGCGCCCCTGCCATAGCGAAGACCCCGGACCGGAACGGCACGGGGTCTTCGAGGCGGGTACGGGGCCGTACGGGCCCCGCGCGGGCTACAGCGGGATGTTGTTGTGGGAGCCGCGGGCCGGGATGGCCTCGGCGATCGCACGGGCCAGCGCCGCGCGGGTGGCGGTCGGGGCGATCACCTCGTCGACGACACCCAGGTCGATGGCGCGCTGGAGACCGCCGGCGATCTCGGCGTGCTCGTCGGCGAGCCGCTGCTCCAGGGCCGGGCGCTCCTCCTCGGGGACCGCGGCGATCTTCTTGCGGTGCAGGACGCGGACGGCGGCCAGGGGCCCCATGACGGCGATCTCGGCGGTCGGCCAGGCGAAGACCCTGGTGGCGCCCAGCGAACGGGAGTTCATCGCGATGTAGGCGCCGCCGTAGGACTTGCGGGTCACCAGGGTGACCCGCGGGACCGTGGCCTCGGCGAAGGCGTGCAGGAGCTTGGCGCCGCGGCGCACCACGCCGCCGTGCTCCTGGCCGACGCCCGGCAGATAGCCCGGGACGTCCACCAGGACGACCAGCGGCACGCCGAAGGCGTCGCACAGGCGCACGAAACGCGAGCACTTCTCGGCCGAGAGGCTGTCGAGGCAGCCGCCGAGGCGCAGCGGGTTGTTGGCGATGATCCCGACGGTGCGCCCGCCCAGACGCCCGAACGCGGTGACGATGTTCGGCGCCCACTTGGCCTGGAGTTCGATGACCTCGTCGTCGGCGACGCCCTTGACCAGCGGCAGCACACTGTAGGCGCGGCGCGGGTTCTCCGGCAGGATGCCCGAGAGGTCGCGTTCCTCGACCTCCTCGAGCCGGATCCTGCCCTGGTGGCCGAGCAGGACGGCGAGCTTACGCGCCGTGGTGATCGCCGACGTGTCGTCGGGCGTGGTGATGTGGGCGACGCCCGACTTCCTGCCGTGCGCGACCGAGCCGCCGAGACCGACCATGTCGATCTCCTCGCCGGTGACCGATCTCACCACGTCGGGACCGGTGACGAAGATCCTGCCGCTCTCGGAGAGGATCACCACGTCGGTGAGGGCGGGGCCGTAGGCGGCGCCGCCGGCCGCCGGGCCGAGCACCACCGAGATCTGCGGGATGACGCCCGACGCGCGGGTCTGCTGGGCGAAGACCAGGCCGACCGCGTGGAGCGACTCCACGCCCTCGGCCAGCCTGGCCCCGCCCGAGTGCCACAGCCCGATGATCGGCAGCCGCTCGCGCAGCGCCAGATCGTAGGCGGCGACGACGGCCTGGCAGCCCTCCATGCCCATCGCGCCGCCCATGGCCCTGGGGTCGCTGGCGAAGGCCACCACAGGCAGCCCCTCGATCCGTCCCTGACCGGCGAGTTTGCCGCTCGCGTCACCCCCGAAGAGGGGACGGAAGGTCCCCTCGTCGAAGAGCGCCTCCAGCCTGGCCCGCGGATCCCGCGGGTCGGCGGCCACCGCGTCCGCGGCTGCCGCCTTCGTGGAAGTGTCAAGGACGGTCACGTGGGCTCCTTAGGGCTCTAGATCGCCCGTTCGAACGCCAGGGTCACATTGTGACCGCCGAAGCCGAACGAGTTGTTGAGAGCTGCGGCGGGGCCATCGGGCAGCTTGCGCGGCTCTCCGGAGACGATGTCGAGATCGACCTGGTCATCCAGGTTCTCCAGGTTCGCCACGGCGGGCACGAGGCCCTCCCGCAGCGTCAGGA
>JAFACJ010000059.1 GCA_023425615.1 Actinomycetes bacterium | reverse complement strand
TTCTCGAAGCGCTTGACGCCGATGTAGTCGAGGTAGTGCGGCCGGTGCACCGTGGCGCGGCTGTTGGCCTTGGTCAGCACCAGCATCCGCGGCTCGCGCGCCCGCACCCGCGCCTCGGGCGGCAGCGCGGCGAAGCTGCCCGACTCCTTCTTCTCCTCGCGCAGGATGCCGAGACCGCTGCCGGGGACGGGACGCAGCGCGGTGCCGTCCTCCGACAGCTCGTAGTCGCGGTAGCCGAGGAAGACGAAATGCCCGTCCGCCAGCCAGTTCAGCAGCTCGACGGACTCGGCGAGCTCCTTGTGCGGCAGCGGCGGCGGCGCGGCCTCGACGCCGGCGGCGATCAGCGCGGCCCGCGCCCGCATCGCCGGCTCGTCCTCGGCCGCCACCCTGACGTCGTCCAGCACCCGTTCCAGCCCCGACTGCAGCCGCGCCAGCACCTCGGCGTCGGCGACGCGGTCCAGTTCGATGTGCACCCAGGACTCGTCGATGTCGTCGATGATGTCGCGGCTGAACCGGAACCGCTCCAGCTTGCCCTGCTCGTCGCGGTCGATGCCGAACCCCGGGTGGAAGATCCGCTGGACCGCCCGCCCCTGCCGGTTCAGCTCCATCGTCAGCGAGTCGATCAGGTACGGCATGTCGTCGCTGACCACCTGGACGACCGTGCGCCCCGGGTCCCAGCCGTCGTCGGCGACGGTCGGGGTGAACACCCGCACCTTGGCCTCGCCGCCGCGGCGCACCTCGCCGAACCAGCGGTGCGCCAGCGCGGGCCCGCAGACGTCGTCGGGGGCGAGCCCCACCAGGTCCTCCGGCGCCACCTGGCGGTAGTACAACCGCAGGTACTCCAGCACCGGCCCGTGCTCGGCGGGCGTGGCACAGCTCTCGGCGGCCTGCCGGAGCAGGTCCTCCTTGGCCGCATCGAGTTTGCTCATGAGAAAAGCGACCCCTTCATCACTTCGTTGTGATGTGGCAACCCTTACTCTCCATCAGCGTAGTGCCGCGGCGCCTCCCGCGGACACCCGGCGCCGCTCCCCGGTCAGGGCACGGCGGGGGTGGCGCTCGTGGTGGGGTCGGTGCCCGGATCGTTGCCGCCGCCGGTGGGGGCGACCGTGGGATCGGGGTCGGGCTCGTCGGTCTGGGTCACGGTCGGATTGGGCTTGACCGGCGTGGACGGCGGGTCGACCGGGCGGTCGGGGTCCTTGCTGGTGGTGCTGGGCTGCGGCTTGGTCGGCTTGCCCGGCTTGGCCGAACCCGAGTCCGACGACGACGGGGTCACCGTGGTGGTGATGGTCGTCGGATTGCCCCGCTCGTCGGTCGTGGGGATCGTCTCCGTCGTGGGGGTGACGCCCGACCCCGTCCTCTTGCCCGGTTTGACCTGCGCGGGATTGTTCCCGACGCGGTCGGGCGGCGGGGTCGTGGCCTCGACGGAGGAGATCTTGTAGACGACGAAGCCGGCGCCTCCGGCGGTGAACACCGCGAAGGACACCGCGGCCGCGGTGATGAACCACGGCACCTTGGCCGCGCGGCGGGCCCGTGCCTCGCGGCGCGGGTGGGAGCCGGACGGGTAGGCGGGCGGCATCTCCGAGCCGTGGCGGCGCGCCCACTCCTGCGGGCTGACGCCCCTGGAGGTGGTGCGTGCGGCGTCCAGCGAGGTCTGCATCGGGTCGACGGAGGTGGCGCCGTCGGCGAGGCCCGCGCCGACGGTGAGCACCGCGGTGGTGCTGCCGCCGGGGACCTCCTCGGGGCCGCCGGGCACCGCGTCTGCCTGGCCGAGCAGCCGCATCAGCAGATCGCGGGTGCGGGGCCGGGCCGCGGGGTCCTTGGCCAGGCAGTCGAGGATCAGCTCGCGCAGCGGCCCTGACAGCGCGCCGAGCTCCGGTTCGTGGTTGGCGATCCGGTTGATCACGGCCATGATCGAGTCCTGCCCGAACGGCGGGTTGCCGGTCGCCGCGTAGACCATGGTGGAGGCCCAGCAGAAGACGTCGCTGGCCGGGCCCACCTCGCCGCCCTCGACCTGCTCGGGCGACATGTAGGAGGGAGTGCCGATGACCTTGCTGGTGAGCGTGGTCGAGGCCGAGGTGGCCTTGGCGACACCGAAGTCGATCACGCGGGGCCCGTCCGGGCCGAGCAGGACGTTGTGCGGCTTGAAGTCGCGGTGGATGATCCCGGCCTGGTGGATGGCCACCAGGGCGGTGGCGGTGCCGACGGCCAGCCGCTCTAGCTCCGCGCCCGACAGCGGCCCCGTCTCCTGGACCCGCGCCTGGAGGCTCGGGCCCGGCACGTACTCGCTGACCGTGAAGAAGTGGTCGCCGTCCGAGCCCACGTCGTACAGGCGGGCCGTGCAGAACGGCGCCACCTTCTTGGCGACCTCGACCTCGCGCAGGAACCGCGCCCTGGCCTTGTCGTCGGCCTCCAGATGCAGCAGCTTGATCGCGAACTGCTGACCCCCGTCAGCGTGCCGGCCCAGGTACACGACGCCCTGGCCGCCCTCACCCAGCCGGCCTTCTATGTCATACGGTCCCAGCCGCAGCGGATCACTAGATCTGAGTGCCGCCACCATCTCCAGCAATCCCCCGTTAGTCCGACATCGCCGACATCGCCAGCTTCCCAGTGGAAGACATAAGGCCTCTCGCTCGTCGCGAGACGAGCTTCCCGCACGTCTTCGCCCCGTCTGAAACACCCATGTTTCGCATGGACTGTATAGCGGCGCGAACCTTCCCGGCAGTAGAAGACGCTCCTATCGTTACTTGTCCGAAGCGGTTCTTTCGGTTCCCTGCGGTTCCCATGAGCAGACGCCGTCACCCCGTGAATCCGTTGCTTCGCACTGCAAGTTCCTTCTTGCGGGCGGCGTCTTCCCCCG
This sequence comes from Actinomycetes bacterium, assembly GCA_023425615.1. Taxonomy (GTDB): domain Bacteria; phylum Actinomycetota; class Actinomycetes; order Streptosporangiales; family Streptosporangiaceae; genus Actinocorallia. Next base: position 587 of record JAFACJ010000059.1, on the reverse strand, counting down.
GATTCTCCGGCCTCTCCGATCGATCTTGTGATTTCCCTCACAACCCCTTCGGCGCGCCGTCCCGTTAGGGTCTTGACATGGCGGAGGGCATCCGGAAGGAACTGACCATCGGCGAGCTGTCCGGGCGCAGCGGAGTCGCCGCCTCGACCCTGCGCTTCTATGAGCGGGAAGGGCTGATCCACAGCCGCCGCACCAGCGGCAACCAGCGCAGATACGGCCGCGACATGCTGCGCCGCGTCTCCTTCATCAAGGTCTCCCAGGGAGTGGGGATCTCGCTGGCCGCCATCCGGCAGGCGCTCTCCGTCCTGCCCGAGGGGCGCACTCCCACCCGCGCGGACTGGGAGACGCTCTCGCGGGGCTGGGAGCGCGACCTCACCGAGCGCATCGCCGTGCTGCAGCGGCTGCGCGACAACCTGACCGGCTGCATCGGCTGCGGCTGCCTGTCGCTGGACCTGTGCCCGCTGGTCAACCCCGGCGACGCCATGGCGGCCAAGGGGCCCGGCGCGCACCTCCTGACCCCCGCTCCCCCGCACGAGGGCTGCTAGCGCTCGTGCCGGGTCAGCCGGTCGATCGCGGCGACCACCGCG
>JAFACJ010001116.1 GCA_023425615.1 Actinomycetes bacterium | reverse complement strand
GCGTCAGGCTGCCCGTGGCCATCTGCGCGGCCATGGCCGGGGACGCCGTCAGGCCGACGGCGGCGGCTGCGGAGGCCGCGGCGACCGCGGCCAGCTTCGTTCTACGGGACATGGGTTCCCTTTCTGGGGACGGGCGCGCGAGGACGCCCAGGGGGTGGGACGGCCACCCGGCAGGGAACACTTTCCGCCTATGTCGGGTAGGCGGCGGCATGCCCCCGGCTCCGGGACGGCCGGGTCACCGGACCAGCGGCTCTGGTCGCGGCTGTCGGGTTCAGGCGCCGCCCCTCACCAGGGCGACTTCCAGGGCGAACCTTCCAAAGTGAACATAAACCCCGTCCTTACCGCGGTCAACAGCCAAGCGCTAGCTTGGTTGGCCGGATGGTGACACGGCTCACAGCGTCACATCCAGAGAGGGCGATAGCGCGCGCTGACGGTGACCCCGGTGAAGCAGGGGAAGTTCGTCGCCGTGACCGGCTGAGCGGGGAAGACGATGTAGGGGGGAACGACCACACCGTTCGCCAAGGTGGCGCTGTAGATGCAGCCGGCGGTCTTCACCGAGAAGGACATCCAGGCGGGCATGCCGAAGTCCCCGGACCAGGGAAGGCCCTGGGGGGTGACCGTGACGCCGCACCCGGTGGCCGTGGCGCCGGTGGCGGTGAACGCGGTACCGCTCCAGGCTCCCTCAAGGGTCGAGTCGCAGGTGACGGAGGAGTAAGGGAAGAAGAGCGTGAAGGACCCGACGGCGATCGGCACGGCGGCCGTGGCCGGGGACGCCATCAGGCTGACGGCCGCTGCGGAGGCCGCGGCGAGCGCGGCCGCTGTCGTTCTGCGGAGCATGTGTCTCCTTTCAGTGACGCTTTCAGGGACGGGGCGGGTGCCCGGGGCCGGGGGGGGCGGCCCCCGCCACTGCGGGGTCGGACGTCGCCTTACCACCGCGGCCGACGGCGTCACGGTCAGGCGAAGGTGTACGTCGCGTCGACGGTGATGGCGGGGCAGAGCGGGTTCGTCGAGGAGACGGGCTGGCCGGTGAAGGTGATGGTGGGCGGGGAGCCGGTGACGGTGCCGCTCCCCAGAACGCCGCTGTAGGGGCAGCTGAGGGCCCGCACCGAGAAGGACATCAAGGCGGGCGGGCCGAAGCTCCCGCTCCAGGGGAGGCCCTGGATGACGACCGCGCCGCCGCACCCGGTGGCCGTGGCGCCGGTGACGGTGAACGCGGTGGCGCTCCGGGTGCCGGTCAGGGTCGAGGTGCAGGTGAGGGGGAGGGAGAGGTGGAGCGTGAAGCTCCCCATGGCCATCGGCGCGGCCATGGCCGGGGACGCCGTCAGGCCGACGGCCGCTGCGGAGGCCGCGGCGAGCGCGGCCGCTGTCGTTCTGCGGAGCATGGGTTCCCTTCCGGGACGGGCGTGCGGGAACGCCCTGGGTGGGGTGGGTGACCGCCCGGGAAGGCCAGGTCCGCCTCTGTCGGGTAGGCGGCGGTGAGGCCGGGTCTCCAGGACGGCGGGGCGCCGGGCCGGCGGCTCCGGCCGCGGCGCTGAGGGATTCCGGCGTCGCCTCGTCTCATCGAGGCGGCTTTCCCGTGAACGTAGACGCGTGGCACCGGCCGGTCAACAGGCAAGCGCTAGCTTGGTTGGCCGGACGGTGACACGGTCGGCGGACGCGCCGCCCGCCGTGTCAGCGGCGGTCGGCGAGCTGGGACTCGGCCCGGGCGAGGACCTGCTGGATGTGGAGGCCGTGCGCGGCGTCCAGGGGGTGGGGGGTGCGGGTGCGGACGGCCTCGGCGAACTCGGCGACCATACGGGGGAAGGCGTCGGAGTCCAGCGCCGACCAGTCGAGGACGGCGGTGCCGCCGGCGCCGAAGACCTCGACCCGGGCGGGTGGCGGTTCGCCGCGGCCCGCCATGGACACCGACGCCTCGCTCACCGCGCCGGTCTCGTGTTCCAGGAGCATGCCGACCCAGCGCAGGGGGTCGCCGTGCGCCCGGACGGAGACGACACGGCCCAGGGAGGCGTCCAGCAGATCGACGATGTGGGGGCCGAGGTCGAGGATGGCGCCGCGCTCCAGACGCCACGGCGTCGCGAAGGGGCCGCCGTCGAGCACCGAGGAGACGAACTGCCCGTACCCGCCGAAAGGCTGGAGCCGCGGCATGCCGGCGAGGAAGTCGCGGGCGGCGGCGGAGTAGCGCAGGGTGAAGACCATCTGGGAGACGACGCCGGCCTCGCCGACGGCCTCCACCACCCTCCGCGCCCCGTCGAGGTCCATCGCCAGGGGCTTCTCCAGCAGCAGCGCCTTGCCCGCCTCGGCGGCACGGACGGCGAGGGCGGCCTGGACGTCCGGGGGGACGGCGAAGGCGACGGCCTCGCAGTGGTCGAAGAGGTCCTCCAGCCGGTCGTAGGGGGTGGAGCCGTGCGCGGAGGCGAGGGCCGCCGCGGCTTCGTGCCTGCGGGCCCAGACCCCGGCGAGCCTGGTGTGCGGGCTCCCTGCCAGGGCGGGGGCGTGCACCATCCCGGCCCACGGTCCGGCGCCCACGATCCCCACGGCGACTGGTTCACTCATGACTCGGATTTTCCCATGAGTTGACGAAGGCCCCGTCCTTCGCTTGTGGCGGGACGGGGCCTTCGGCGCGCGGCGGACGGGTCAGACCGTGGTGACGACGTCCCCGTACTCCAGCCGCGGGTTCCGGGGGAACCAGGCGTCGGGGCCCGGCTTGCCGATGTTCACGACGGCGATCGTCTTGTGCCTGCCGTCGCCGAAGAACTCCTTGTCGATGCCGTCGCCGTCGAAGCCCGCCATCGGGCCCGCGGCCAGGCCGGCGGCGCGGACGCCCAGGATGAAGTAGCCCACCTGGAGCGCGGCGTTGAACGAGCCCACCTTGTGGCGGACCGGCTCCTTCTCCGTGCCGTCGAAGTTGTCCTTGGCGCCCGCGGCGTGCGGGAAGACCTTCGGGAGCTCCTCGTGGAAGTCCACGTCGTAGGCGAGGACCGCGACCAGCGGGGCGGCGGCGGTCTTCGCCTTGTTGCCCTCGGCCATATGTCCGACCAGCCGTTCGCGGGCCTCGGCGCTGCGCACGATCAGCACCCGCAGCGGCTGTGCGTTCATCGCGGTCGGCGCGTACTTGACGAGATCGTAGATCGCCTGGACCTGCTCTTCGGTGACCGGCTCGTCGGTGAAGGTGTTCGCCGTCCTTGCCTCGCGGAACAACAGGTCCTGCGCGGTCTTGTCGAGTTCGAGCGACATGCGGGAGCTCACCTTTTCTCATCCGGGGGTCTGCTTCGCCGCATCCAACGGGTTGAACCTTCAATACCTTCCCCGTCAGACAGTGACGTCCCTCACCTCGGGTGCCACTTGTGTCCTGTGCCACAGATTCCCGGCGCGGAACTTGGTGGGATCTCTCCCCTCGGGGGACGGGAGACCAGTGAGAGAGCAGTTGCGGGCGGGAGATCCCGGGAGCGCCGGCCCGTACCGGCTGCACGGGCGCCTGGGCGAGGGACGGATGGGCGTCCTGTTCGGCGGCACCTCCCCCGACGGACGGCGTGCCGCCGTACGGGTGGTGCGCCCGCCCTTCGCCGCCGACCCGTTCTTCCGGCAGCGGCTCGCCCGTGAGACCGCGGCCCTCCAGCGGATCACCGGGCCCCTGCTGGCGCCGCTGCTGGACACCGGCTTCGACGGCGACCCGCTCTGGCTCGCCTCCGCCTACCTGCCGGGACCCTCCCTGGCCGAGGTGCTCCAGCGGTTCGGACCGTGGCAGGCCGAGCCGGTGCGCAGCCTCGGCGTGAGCCTGGCCCAGGCGCTGGTGGCCCTGCACGACCGCGGCCTCGCCCATCGCGATCTCACCCCCGCGAACGTGATCCTCACCGACGACGGCCCCCAGCTCGTGGACTTCGGGATCCTCGGCGCCTTCGACGCCATCAGCCGTTCGGCCATCGGCTCCCTCATGGGAACGCTCCCGTTCCTGCCGCCGGAGATGATGCACGGCGGCGGCGAGCCGGGACCGCCCGGCGACGTGTTCGCCCTGGGCGCCCTCCTGGCCTGCGCCGCGGGCTGCGGCCCGTTCGGCGGCGGCGCCCCCGAGGCCGTCCTGCACCGCATCCTGCGCGAGGAGCCCGACCTCGCCCGCCTCGATCCGTCCCTGCGGGAGGTGGTCGCGGCCTGCCTGGACAAGGACCCCGGCGCCCGCCCGACCCTGCGCGACCTGCACGGCGTGCTGGCGCCCGCGGGCCGCCTCACCCACCGCAGGCTGCCGCCGAAGGTCGCCGAGCTCGTCCCCCGGTGACCCCTCCGGCCGGGAGCCCTGACGGATCTTGACGATCCCCCTGGTACGTGTTGTGATCACTATCGTCCTGCAGGGGTACGCCAACCCCCTCCCGACGGAACTGGCGGCCGAGTACCACGAGGAGGACGGCCGCGACGACACCCGCGACAAGTTCCGCGCGCTGGGCGCCGAGCGGTACGCGGCGGGCTGCCCGATCCACCGCGCCAGCCTCGCCCCCGGCCACGCCTTCTCCGCCGACCTGAGCGATCTGGTCAGGTCGGCGCACACCACGCTCTCCGCCGGGTTCCCCGCCGCCGATCTGGTCTACCTCGACGTCCAGAGGGCCTTCGACGGAGCCCGCCTGTGCGAGGGGACCGGCAGCCCGGCCAACGCGCTGGCCACCCCGATCCGGGTACAGGACGGGGCGACCGGCACCTTCGTGACCAGCCTCTCGGGCTACGACAAGATCGGCATCCAGCGGATGGCGAACACCTGCGTCACCTACTACCAGACCTGCCAGGAGTCCTGGCACCCCAACGCCGCGGGCCACGTCGTCCTCGGCCGCTGCCTCACCGGCGCCGCCGCCACCGCCGCCAGGGCCGTCGCCTGCGTCCGCTCCGGCAGCGGCACCGTCACGGTGAACTGACCCGCCCGTCCCGGGACGTCCTCGCCCCCTCAGCCGGGCGGCCGGCCCGGGACGAGTTCCAACCGCACGTCGTCCGTTCCGCCGATGATCTGGGTGGCATTCGTCCCGGGAATCCAGCCGTCCGGGACCAGATAGTAGGTTCCGGACCGGGCGAGGAGCAGCCGAAAACCCCGGTAACGGTAGCCGTATTTGGAATTCCCGGACAGTTTCTCCACGGTGACGCCGGGCCCGGAGAGGGCGAGCGTCTTCTCGCTGTAAATGACGACGCTCGTCTGCCTTCGCAGATCGTGGAAGAAATCGACGGCTTTCTCGTGCCCCTTGTCCGAGGCGTACAGCCCGGCCGCCCACAGCGCGCAGGCACCCGCCACGATCAGCCCCACCGCGTAGGCCACCGGGCCGCCGGCCCCGGGCTCCGGCCGTGCCAGCAGCAGCACCCCCGTCGCCGTCAGCGCCAGGACGGCGTAGACCGGATGGAGGACGTCCAGGGCCGACAGGAGCAGCAGCGCCCCGGCCGCCACGAGCAGGAGCAGGCCGAGGC
>JAFACJ010001113.1 GCA_023425615.1 Actinomycetes bacterium | reverse complement strand
TCGCCGATCTTGATCGCGGCGGTGAGGATGTCCTCGGCCGTGAGGCCCTTGTCCGAGCGGCGTCCTTTGGGCGCGGACTCTGCCGTCGTCACTTCTCCCCCGCCTCACGCAAGATCGTCGGTCCCTTCCGCCCCATCCTGTCCCCGACCCCTCGCGGTGTCCACTCGTCTGCGCGGATCATGCGGGGCCCTCCCCGGCGAGCCGCTCGGCGGCCTTCTCGGCGAGCCCCGCGGCGGCGTCCAGCTTCCAGGCGTTGCCCGGGAGCGGGTGGCCGTGCGCGGTGAGCTGGACGTCCACCGCGGCGCGCAGCGTCTCGGCCGCGAAGGGCGTCCCGGCCACGGCCGCCTCGGCCTCGGTGACCCGCCACGGCGTCGGAGCGAGCGCGCCGAAGACGATCCTCGCGTCGTCCCACCGTTCGGCCGACCTGCTCGACGCGGCGACCGACACCACCGCGAAGTCGCCCTCGTACAGGGCGAGCTTCTCGAACACGCAGGCCCGTCCCGGCTCGGGCAGCCGCACCGCGACGACGAGGTCGGCGGCCTTCAGCACGGTCTCTCCCGGTCCGCTGTACAGCTCGCCGATCGGGATCCGCCGCCCGTCCGCGAGTTCGACGACGGCGTCGAGCGCGGCCAGGACCGTCGCGAGGTCGGACGGGGTGACGGCCTGGCAGCGGTGCCCGTCCACGGCCGCGTGGTAGAAGCGGTGGTCGCCGAGAACGGCGTAGCACGGGCTCAGGACGCCGTTGCGCTTGTAGCACGGGAAGTCGTTGCGGAAGAACCAGCAGCGCTTGGCCTGGAGCAGGTTGCCGGCGACCGTCGCGGCGTTGCGGACCTGCGGCGAGGCGATGGACGCCGCGGCCTCGGCCAGCGCAGGGACGTCGTCGGCGAGCCGCTCGATCACCTCGGCGAGGGTGACCGCCGCACCGATGACGAGGGAGCCGCCCTCCTCCACGGTGATGTCCCGCAGGCCCGGCAGCAGCGCGGTCGAGACCATCCGGGTGGGTTCGGCCAGGCCCTGGCGGCGCTGGAGCATGAGGTCGGTGCCGCCGCCGAGCGCGGCCGCGCCCTTGCCGGCCAGCGCCTCCCGCGCGGCGGCGAGATCATCCGGCCGGACGATCTCGGCGATCTCCGCGGCGGGCTTCCGAAGCGCGGGGTGGCGCCCCTGGCGACCGAGCGGGGTGCCCCAGCGGTCGAGCGCCGCGTGCAGCCCGAACGGGTAGGCGGCCCGCAGCGCCGCGATCCACCACCGGGACGGCCGCCGCCGCAGCCGGTGGTCGCGGATCCGTCCCTCCTTGGCGGCGAGGGCGCGCAGCACCTTGTCGGGGGTGATCGGCAACTCGCGGATCCGCACGCCGACCGCGTCGTGGACGGCGTTGGCGATGGCCGCGCCCGGCGGCACGATCGGTATCTCGCCGATGCTCTTGGCCCCGTAGGGTCCCGCGTCGTCGTGGGACTCGATGATGAACGGCCGGACCTCCGGCACGTCGGCGGCCCGCGGCATCGCGTAGTGGAGGTAGGCGGGGTTGACGACCCGGCCGTCGGTCCGGATCAGCTCCTCGCCGAGGGCCGCGCCGAGCCCGTGCACGGCCCCGCCGATGATCTGCCCCTCGACCATCACCGGGTTGATCGCCCTGCCGACGTCGTGCGCGGCCACGTAGTCGACGACGGTGACCTTGCCGGTGCGGACGTCCACCTCGACCTCGGCGCCGTGCGCGGCGAAGGAGTAGGTGGGCGACAGGTTGGCCTTGTCCTCTCCGGGGGTGATCGTCTCGGTGCCCTTGAGTTCGTAGTGGCTCTCCAGGCTGAGCCCGCCCTCGCCGGCGGCGAGGTCGGCGAGGGGGATCGAGGATCCGTCGTGGTGGGCGGCGCCGTCGCGCAGGTCGACGTCGCCGGGGGCGCAGCCGAATTTGTCGGCGGCCAGTGCGCGCAGTTCGGCGGCCATCTCGCGGGCCGCCATGCCGGTCGCCATGCCGGACATGTGGGTCGCGCGCGACGACCAGGCGCCGAGGTCGAGCGGCGTGCGCTCGGAGTCCATCGACAGCACCTCGACGTCCTCGGGCGCGACGCCCAGTTCCTCGGCGGCGATCTGGGCGAGGATGGTCTTCTGCCCGGTCCCGGCGTCCGAGCCGCCGAACCTGACCCGGACCGTGCCGTCCGGATCGACGTCGATACCCGCCTCGCTCAGGTTGGCCAGCGGGTAGGCGTAGGCGCCCGAACCGTGCGCCGCGCTGGAGACGCCCAGGCCCCGCCCGTACTTCGGCGCGGCCTTCTTGGCGTCCCAGTCGAGTTCCCTGCGGACGGTCTCCAGGCAATCCACGAGCCGGGTCGTGGTGACCCGGTAGCCGCAGAGCGTCTCGGCGCCGGGCGCGACGGCGTTGCGGACGCGCAGGTCGATCGGGTCCATGCCGATCTTCTCGGCGACCTCGTCGAGCTGGCTCTCCATGGCCAGGGCGACCTGCGGCGTCCCGTAGCCGCGGTACTGCCCGCCGGGCTGGGTGGCGGTGTCGACGAGCCTGGCGTCGTAGCGGACCCCGTCGGCCCGGTAGACCGAGCCGAGGGTGATGACGCCGACCCGCATGACGGAGGAGCCCATGTGGGAGTAGGCGCCGTTGTCGACGTTCACCTCCGTCTCGAAGGCGCGCAGGTTGCCTTCGGTGTCGGCGTGGGTGCGCAGGCGGGTCTCGAACCGGTGCCGCGGCTTGTTGGAGGCGAACTCCTCCTCGCGGGTGAGGGAGATCAGCACGGGCGAGCCGGTCTTGCGGGCCAGGGCCGCCGCCAGGATCTCGTGCTCGGACGCCTTCGACTTCGACCCGAAGCTGCCGCCCGTCGCGACCTCCCGGCACACCACCTTGTCGTGGTCGATCCCCAGGAGGTGGGAGACCTCCTTGGCCACGAAGTAGGGCGCGTGGGTGGACGTCCACAGTTCGACGCCTCCGCGCTCGGCGTCCCACCGGGCGAGGGTGACGTTCGGCTCCATGCAGGCGTGTGCGACGCTCGGGTAGACGAAGTCGCCCTCCACCACGACGTCCGCCGCGGCCACTCCCGCGTCCGGGTCGCCCCACCTGCTCTTCCAGCGCATCGCGACGTTGCGTTCGCCGGGCCGGTCGGCGTGCAGCGGCCGCGCGCGGGGCGCGAGCGCCTCGCCGATGGTCAGAGGTGCGCGCAGCTGCTTGATCCGCAGCCGGATCGCGGCCACCGCGGCCCGCGCCTGCTCGGGGGTGTCGGCGGCGACGGCGGCTATCTCCTGGCCGACGTACCGCACGACACCCGAGGCCAGCGGCGGCCGGTCCGACATGTGCCCGCCCCGGTGCAGGTAGGTGATGCCCGGAGGGAAGTCGTCGGCCGTGATGATCCCGCGCACCCCCGGCATGGCCAGGGCCTCCCGGATGTCCAGCCGGAGGATCTTCCCGTAGGGCACCGGGGAGCGCAGCACCGCCGCGTGCAGGTGGTCCGGCCCGGCCAGGTCGTTCACGTAGTCGACCCGGCCGAGGGATCGCGCCTCCCAGTCCAGCGGCCGGATGCTCCGCCCGATCTGCGATGTCACCGCGTCTCCTCCTCGGCCCGGGCCCGCGCCGTCGCGCAGACCGCCTCGATGATCGCCGCGTAGCCCGTGCAGCGGCAGATGTTGCCCGACATGTGGGCGCGCGCCTTCGCCCGCGCCTGCTCCGCGTCGGCCGGGAGGCCGGCGCGGAGCAGGGCGGTGGCGTTGACGACCTGGCCGGGCGTGCAGAAACCGCACTGGAACGCCCCCAGGTCGGCGAAGGCCGCGCGCAGGTCCGCCGACTCCCCCGCCAGGCCCTCGGCCGTGGTGACCTCACCGTCGACGAGCTCGACGAGCGTCGCGCAGGCGAGCCGCGGGCGGCCCGCGACGAGCACGGTGCAGGCACCGCACTCGCCGCGCTCGCAGGCCAGCTTGACGGACGTCGCGCCGAAGCGCTCGCGCAGGACCGAGGCGAGGACGGTGCCGGGAGCCGCGGTCAGGTCGCGGGTCTGCCCGTTGACAGTGATGTTCATGAAGGATCCCTTGGACGGAGGTGTGCGGCGGACGGGCCGCGCTGCTACTCCAGGTCCGCCTCGGTGATGTCGCCCGCGTTGGTCTTGTCGAACGGCATGGTCTCGATGTCGACCTGGGCCGGGACCTCCTTGCCGTCGAGCTTGTCCAGCATGGTCTGGAGGGCCGTGCCGCCCCACTTCTTCGGCTGGAGGGCGATCTCGAAGCCGACCCGGCCGTCCTTGACCATGGCCAGGGTCTCGGGGATGCCGTCGAAACCGGTGGCCGTGATCTTGCCGGTCTTGCCCGCCTCGTTGATCGCCTGGACGACGCCGCCGAGGAAGTCGTCGAGGTTGGCGTAGACGACCTTGGCGTCCGGCACCGCCTGGAGCGAAGCCTTGGTGGCCTTCAGTCCTTCCTCGGCGGTCAGCGCGCTCACGTTGACCTCGTGTGCGACCGACATGCCGGGACAGGACGCCGAGCCGACGACCTGCTTGTACGCGGCTGTCATCTCCTGAACATACGGGGCCGCGGACGGTCCCTTGACCATGATGATCTTGCCGCTCTTGACGTTCTCGCACGTCCATTCGGCGATCTGCCTGCCGGACTTGCTCCAGTCGTTACCGATGTAAGAGGCGCGGCTGTTCTTGTCGACCACGTCACGGGCGACCGTCATGACCGGAATGCTGGCGGCTTTGGCGGCGCTCAGCGGGGCCACGATCGCGTTGGCGTCGATCGCGGAGACCAGAATGCCGTCGACGTTCTTGGCTATGAGGTCGTTGATGTCATTGGCCTGCTTGAGCGGGTCGCCACCCGCGTCGGTGAAGACCACGTTGACGCCGAGTTCCTTCGCCTTCTCCTGGATGCCCTTCTGCATGCCCGCGTACAGGGCGATGCGGGGGGCGGCGAAGCTGACGCCGATGGTGGGCTTGCCGTCGTCGGCGCTGTTCGACTCGCCGCCGCAGCCTGTGGCGGCGAGCCCGACGAGCAGGGCGGTGGCGGCGACGCCGCGGAAGCCGGTGATGTTCATGGAATGATCTCCTGTTTCGGGGGGATGGGGAAGGATCAGGCGGCCGGCATCGGGGCGGGCGCGTCGGCGATCTTCTTACGGGGTGGTGTGGAGCGGCCCGCGCGCAGGCGGGAGAACCGGCGCAGCAGCTCGGCGGACATCGCGAGGATGAAGACGATCCCGACCGTGACCTCCTGCCAGGCGTCGCTGACGCCGTTGAGGTTCAGGCCGTTCTGGATCACCGAGATCACCAGGACGCCCAGCAGCGTCCGCCACATCGCGGCGCGGCCGCCGTGCAGGGCGCTGCCGCCCAGGACCGCCGCGGCGACCGAGAACAGCTCAAGGCCGTCGCCGACGGTCGGCTGCGCCGACTGGAGGCGCGCGGTGGTCGCCAGGCCCGCAACGGCGGCGAACGCGCCCGCGAGGACGAACGTCGCGACGACCGTCCGCTCGGTGCGCAGCCCGGACAGCCGGGCGGCCTCCCGGTTGCCGCCGGAGGCCAGGACGCGCAGGCCGAACGGGCTGACGCTCAGCAGGAACGCCGCGACGGCGAAGCAGACGACCATCACCCAGACGATCCACGGCACGCCCAGCGGACGGCCCACACCGAACCCGGCGATGGACGAGGGCAGGCCGCCGATCGACACCGCGTGGGTGACGATCAGCGTGGTGCCGGTACCGATGACCGACGTGCCCAGCGTGATCATGAACGGGTGCACCTTCAGCGCGATCACGAGCAGCCCATTGACCAGGCCGAACACCACCCCGGACAGCACGCCCGCAGCGAGGCCGAGCACGATGCTCTGGCTGTCGCGCATGACGATCGCGCCGACCGCTCCGTGCAGCGCCACCTGCGCGCCGACCGACAGGTCGAAGCCGCCTCCGGCGATCACGAACGTCTGCCCGAACGCGACGATCGCGAGGATCGCCATCGAGCTGAGGATGTTGAGGAGGTTGCCGCTGCTCAGGAAGGAACCCGTCGACGTGCTCAGAACGACGACGAGGACGACCAGCAGCAGCGGGATGAAGACGTCCTCGAGGGCGGGCAGTTTTCTTTTCATGAAGCAGGGCCTTTCGGGTTCTCGCCCAGGCACGCCGTCATCAGGTCGGCGTGCGTGACGTCTGCGGTGAGCTGGGCGACCAGGCGTCCGCGCCGGAACGCCAGGTAGCGGTCGGTGATCGAGCGGAACTCCTCGCTCTCCAGCGCCACGACGACGACGCAGCCGCGCTCGTCGGCGAACGCCCGGAGCTGGCGGAGCACATGCTCTTTGGCGCCGATGTCGATGCCGTGGGTGGGCTCCTCGACGATCAGGACGCGGGCCCCGGCGGCGAGCCACCGCGCGATCAGCACCTTCTGCTGGTTGCCTCCCGACAGCAGCCCTGCCAGGTACGTCGGGTCGGCCGGGCGGATGTCGAGGTCCTCGATGAGCCGGAGCGCCTCGGCCCGCATCTTCCGGCGGTCGAGCATTCCGAACCGGGTGAAGGCGGACACGTCGCCGAGCACGATGTTCCGCTCGATGCTGAGCAGCGGCTGGACGCCGTCGCGCTTGCGCTCCTCGGGCACGAACCCGACACCCGCGGCGACCGCGCCGACCCGGCTGTGCGGGGCGATCCGCCGGTCCCCGACCGTCACGCCGCCGAACCCGCCCTTGGCGGGCTTGCGCGCCCCGGCGAGGGTGCGCGCGTAGCGGCCGGCGCCGGAGCCGAGGATGCCGGTCATCGTCACCACCTCCCGGTGGCGCAGCGCGAGGC
>JAFACJ010001074.1 GCA_023425615.1 Actinomycetes bacterium | reverse complement strand
GGGTGGGCGTGGGTGACGTAGATGGTGGTCAGGACCCGGCCGGACGCCTCGATCCGGCGGGAGATCTTCTCCACGTCCTCGGCGAAGTAGCCGGTGTCGACGAGGACCGCCTCGGTCGGCCCGAGGACGAGGGTCGCGGTGGTCGGGGAGAACAGTCCTCCTCCCGCGACCGGACGAAGGGGGCTGGTGTGGACGTCCAGTTCCAGGGCCGTCATGCGATCTCTCCTGCTTCGATGATGTCGCCGAGGGAGCCGATGCGCCCCAGGTGGTGCACCGCGTAGAAGTCCGCTTCGCGGATGCGCTGTTCGGCGTTCTCCAGGTCGGCGCCGCCGAGGACGGCGGCCATGACGCGCGTGTGGATCCAGCCGCCGGCCAGCAGCCCCCACAGGGTCAGGTAGGCCACGGAACCGGCATGGGCGTCGCGCGGCCGGTCGGCGATGCGCTTGACGAGGGTGTCGGTCGCCGACCGGGCGTAGGCCAGCGCGGCCCGCATCCGGGAGGCCACGCGCCGGGCCGCCGCGTGGTCGTGGGAGTCGAGGCCGGCGAGGGAGCGTTCGATCTCGTCGCAGATCGCCAGCACGGTCGCGCCGCCGTTCTTGCCCACCTGGCGGCGCAGCAGGCTGTTGCTCTGGATCGCGGTGGTGCCCTCGTAGATGGACAGGATGCGGATGTCGCGGAAGTGCCGGGCCACGCCGGTCTCCTCGATGTACCCCATGCCGCCGTGGACCTGCATGGCGTCGGAGGTGATCTGCTGGCCGGTCTCGGTGAGCCAGCCCTTGACGACCGGCAGGAAGAACCGCGCCAGCGCGCCCGCCCGCGGATCGGTGTCGGACAGGTCGATCCACGCCGAGGTCTGCGAGGCCAGGCCGCGCATCGCCGTGATCGAACCGGCCATGGACAGCAGGAGCCTGCGACGGAACCGTCGCCGTCACCGCGGGTCAGGTCGGCCTAGGTCGTCACCGAGGTGTCACCGGTCGGTTCGATGGCGACGAGACGGGGGTGGTGGGAGGCGGTCCAGGACAGCTCGCGGATCCGGCTCAGCGCGCTCGCGTCCTCGACGATGATGACGGACGGCGCCGCGTCGGAGACGACGTGCTCCAGCTGGGAGTCGGAAAGCGTCTGGTAGAGGCTGACCGTGGCGGCCCCGCAGTGCAGCGCGGCCAGGTCCGCGATCAGGTGCTCGGGCCGGTTAGAGGCCAGGATCGCCACGATGCCCCGGGCGGGCAGGCCGAGGTCCAGCAGGCCCCCTGCCACGGCCAGCACCGCGTCGCGGTACCGGCTCCAGGTGAGGGTCCGTGTCGCCGGACCGGACCGCCAGGAGACGGCAGGGTGGGAGGGGACGCCGTCGGCCTGCCGCTGGAACAGGTCGACCAGCGTCCGTGCCGCCGCGGACATCAGCGGCCCTCGAAGACGATCTCGTCGTAGGAGGCCATGAACTTGCGCGATCCCAGGCTCAGCATGAGACCCACCGCGTGCTGCATGTCGCGGGTCTCGAACAGCGGGGTCACGGCGTCCAGGAGGTAGCGGTCGGCCTCGCGGGAGCCGTGCGCGAGGGTGTGGCCGACCAGCCGCTTGGTCACCGCGTGCGCCGCGGTCGCGCCCTTGGCCAGCCGCTGCGCCCAGGCCAGCGCCTGCTCGCGCAGTTCGTCGGCGGGCACCACCTTGTTGACGATGTTCCACCGCTCGAAGGTCTCGGCCGGGTGGAAGTCGGCGAAGTAGGCGATCTCCTTGGCCCGCGCCGGACCGCACCGCTCGGCCAGCCGGTGCACACCGCCCAGGAACGTCGTCGCCCCGATCCGCGCCTCCACCTGGGAGAACACGGTTCCCTCCGCGGCGACGACCAGATCGCAGGCCAGGGCGATCTCCAGGCCCGCCGCCAGGCACATGCCGTGGACCGCGGCGATGACGGGGAACGGCGCGTCCTCCAGCGCCTCGATCGCCCGGAAACCCTCCTCGAACAGCTCCCGCGCCCGCCGGGCGGAGACGCCCTGGAACATCGACACATCGGCGCCCCCGGAGAAGAGCGCGCAGTCGCTCTGCACGACCCTCGCCCGCTTGCCCTCGGCCCTGGCCCGCGCGACCGCCTCCAGCAGAGAGGCATTCGGCCAGGCCGTCCTGGAACGCTACCGCGCCTTCCAGGAAGAACTCCTCCAGCGCTGGAGCGACCGCGACGACCTCTCCACCGTGGAAAAACTCACCGGCTACTTCGAGGAGATGACCCAGATCTTCATCTCCTCCGGCTACCAGCGCGCCTGCCTGGCCGGAAAATTCTCCACCGAGATCGCCAATTCCTCGGACCCCTTCCGCACCCAACTCGCCGACCAACTCGGCGCCTGGAAGGGACACTTCATCGACATCCTGGAAAAGGGACGCAAAAAAAGGCGACGTACGCACCGACTTCCCCGTGCCGGCCCTCGCCGACGCCCTCCTCTCCCTCATCCAGGGCGTCTTCGTGGTCGCCCTCTCCTCCCACAACGACCAGACCTTCCACTCCGTCGGCACGGCCATCGCCCTTCTCGTCACCCCACCCACCCAGACCGCGGCCTGACCCGGAACCGGGAAAAGCGCATCGCCCTTCTGGGGGATAGACGAATACCGCGGCCATTCCTCCGGCCCCTCGGAAGGTCGAGACCGAACTGATGGCCGGTAGCGGACCCGCCCCGGACAGAGGTGTCTCCCTTGCGGCGTTGTTCGCGGCGGTGCCGACCGTGATGCTGTCTGACATGAGCCGTCTGGGCCGAGGTCGTTGGACCGTGTCGCCGTTCACGCTCGCGGCGGTCCCGATCGGAATCGGGCTGGTGGGGAATCTGGCGACCAGCACCGTGGAGGTGAAAGCGTGGTGGTGGACCCCGCTGACCTGGACTTTGACCGGCGTACTCGTCATCGTCGCCGTGGCGTCCCAGTTCGTTCAGGCCCGTTCGGCGCCGACCGACCATGCCACCATGATGGAGACCGCGGCGGCCGAACTGTCGAAGTCGGTGCGACGGCAGTGGGAACACGAAGCGGTGCTCCGGCGGGTGCGCCAACCGGCGCCGTTGCGGGTTCGCTGGTCTTCGACCGGCCTTCCGGTCGCGGCCGCCCGCGAAGCGGTGCTGGACCTGCCGGATGCCCATGGGCGGGAGATACCGCTGCAAGGCGACGCCGAGGAAATCGTCGTCAAGTTCCGGGAGCTGCCGCACCGGCAGCTCGTGGTGCTCGGGGAGCCCGGCGCGGGTAAGAGCGTCCTGGCACTGCTCCTGACCTTGGGGCTCATCGAGCATCCCGTTGAAGGCGAACCGGTCCCCGTCTTGCTGCCGATCGCCGATTGGAACCCCGACACCGAACACATCGAGGTGTTCATCGCGCGGCGGCTGGGCGATGAGTACCGGGG
>JAFACJ010000933.1 GCA_023425615.1 Actinomycetes bacterium | reverse complement strand
GTGCGGAGGATGCGCCTGAGCGAGGGCATGTTCTGCTTCGCCATCTGCTGGCGCTGGAGGCGGGCGTCGAGCGGAGTGCCGGTACCGAGCTCCTGGAAGAGGCGCTGGGGGTCGCTCGCCTGACCGCGCGGATGGATCCGGAGAAGAGTGTCCCTCGGACGGACCGCCTCAAGAAGCTCCTACGCACGGCCGTTCGCCGTGGGGATCTCCGTCGGTTTCCCGAGCTCGTCGCCGTCCTGCGGTGGTTGCTCGGTACCGCGCCTCCCGGCCATGGTGACCGTCCGGCGCGGCTGGCCGAACTCGCCGAGGTCCTGCGCGAGCAGTACGACCTGGCCGGTGACGTTCAGGCGCTGGCGGAGTCCGTGGCGGTGAGGCGTGAGCTTGTCGAGCTCATCGACGGCGGCGACGGTATGCGCACGGCGTACTACCTGAGTCTGCTCGGCATCAGCATCCGCGACCTTCAGGAGCGGACGGGGAGCGAGGACCTGCTGGCCGAGGCCATCGCGGTCTGGCGGCGCGGGCTCGGCCTCCCGCTGCCCGGTCCGCTGCGCGCGATCTTCCTCCGCGAGTTGAGCATGCTGCTCCTCAAACGCGGCGAGGCCGAGAAGGATCCCGCGCTGCTCCGCGAGGCCGTGACGGCCGCCGCCGACGCGGTCGCGGAGCAGGAGGACGTCGACACTCTGGGGTGTCTCGGCGACGCGCTCAAGGCAGTCGGCGACCCCCAGGCGATCGCCCGTTACCGGCAGGCCGTCCGGCTGAGCGGGCGGAGCCCGGCGCGGGGGCGCTGGGAGTCGCAGCTGAGCGAGGCGCTCGTGGCGTTCGGAGGCGACCTCGCCGAGGCCGTCGAGCTGGCGCGGTCCGCGGCGCGCCGCTACGCGGGGCAGCCGGGCGAGGAGGTCGCCTGGCACCGGCTCAGCGAGGTGCTCAAGTCGCTCGCGTCGGCTCGCGGGGACGCCGGGCTCATGGCCGAGTCCACGGCCGCGGCGCGCAAGGCGCTCGATGTGGCTCCCGGCGCCGCGTACCTCATGCACCACCTCGGACAGCAGCTCTACCTCCATTTCAAGATGACCGTGGACTTCCCCCTCCTGGAGGAGGCCGTGTCCTGGGCGCGGAGGGCCCTGGCCGCGCCGCAGGACGGCCGCTCCTACGTCTACTCGGCGGGGCTCGGCCGGTCGCTGCACCTCCTGGCCCGTCACCGCAAGGACGAAGACCTGCTCTCCGAGGCGGTGGAGCGGCTGACGACGGCGATCGAGGGCGTCTCCGCGGACCATCCGCTGCGCCGCTCCTTCCAGCAGGAGCTGGCCTCTGCCCTCACCGCGAAGGCCGACGGCACCCAGGCCCCCGAGCCGCGGGTGCGCCGGGCTCTGGAGTGCGCCCGTGCCGCGGCCGTCGATGGCGACGCCTCGGCGCTCGCCGTCGTGGCGGGCGTGCTCAGGCAGTTGTTCCTCATCACGGGCGACGACGGCCACGCCGACGAGGGCATACGCCTCTACAGGCGGGTCCTGCGCGTGCACGAGGCGGAGTCCTCGGGCCGCCAGAACGACGCTGCGCAACGCGGCGCCTTCCTGCTGGGTCTCGGCGACCTGCTCCACGACCGGTTCGAGGCCCGCCGTGACCTGGCGGACCTGGACGAGGCGATCGACGCGTACGGCGAGGCCCTGCGGATCGTGCCGGAGGGCCATTTCTCCCGGTCCCACCTCGCCTCGATGTACTTCGTCCTGCTCGCGTTCCGCTCCCAGGAGACGGACGACGCCGAGGACGAGGAGCGGATGTTCGAGGCGGGACTCGCGGCGGTCGAGATCGTCACCGATCCGGAGCAGGCCGCGTCGCTGCGCCAGGTCATGGCCCTGGGCTTGGAGGTCCGCAACCTGCGGACCGGTGACCTCGCGGACCTGGACACCGCGATAGGGCTGTGCCGTGACTTCGCCGGCTCCTCCGAGCCCGCCGCGCTCAGGGCGCTGGTGCAGGCGCAGCTGTGCTCCGTCCTGCGTGTCCGCTTCGGCAGGACGGGCGCGCTCGCCGACCTGGACGCGTCGGTCGCCGCGGGAGAGGCGGCGGTCGAGGCGTCCGACGGCGACCCGGAGAGCCTCAGGCGGGCGTGCTCCCTGCTCAGCGCCGCGCTCAGGGAGCGTTTCGGGGTGACGCAGGAGCAGGCGGACATCGACCGGGCGATCGAGTTCGGTCGGCTGGCGGCCGAGGGCGGCGACAGCGCGGGGACCAGCCACTACAGCACCGCTGTGCTCGAGCGGTACGAGCAGGCGGGGCACCCCGACGACCTCCATCTCTCCATCCGGCTGGCACGGGAGGCGCTCACTTCCGCCGGTGAGCACGGCGACCGGGCGGCGGCGCTGTCGAACCTCGGGACGATGCTGGCCAGGAGGCATGAGGCACTGGGGACCGGAGAGGATCTGGAGCAGGCGATCGTCAGTTTCCGTGAGGCCGCCGCCATCACCGGCGAGCACCACACCGCGCGTCCCGGCCGTTTCCTGAACGCGGCGCTGGCGCTGCGGCGCCGTTACCGAGAGACCGGGGAGGACACCGACTTCCAGGAGGCCATCGACGCGGTCCGGCTGGCCTCGGCGGTCGCGCCCGAGGGCCATCCGGTGCGGAGCCGGGCGTTCAGCACGCTGAGCACGGTCCTGGACGCGCGTTATGACATCCACGGTGAGCTCGCGGACCTGGAGGCCGCCATCGCCTCGGCCCGGGAGTCGAGGGAGGCGGCGCGTGGTGTCCCCGCGCTGTCCCATCTCAGCGCCAACCTGGCGGTCTATCTCTTCAAGCGCTTCGAGGCGACCGGGGACCGCGCCGATCTGGAGGAGGCGATAGCGCTCTGCCGTGAGTGCCTGGAGCAGCCCGGGCACGCCACGGCGAACCTGCGCATCCAGCTGGGCCGGGCGCTCGCCGCCCGCTATGCCGTCGGCCGGGAGGAGGCGGACGCCGAGGAGGCCGTCGCCGTCTGGCGCCGGGGGGCGACGGATCCCACCGGACGCATCGACGCGCGTCTGGAGTCGGCGGTGTCGTGGGCGCGTTTCACGGCGGACACGGCGAGTCCGGCGGCCGCCGCCGACGCCTACCGGGAGGCGGTCTCCCTCCAGCGGCTCATGGTCTCCCTCGGTGCCACCAGGGGCGACCACGAGCGCCTTCTCACCCGCTATCCCGGTCTGGCGAGCGACGCGGCCGCCGCCGTGCTCGCCGCGGGCGATCCCGTCACCGCCGTCGAGCTGCTCGAGCAGGGCCGCAGTGTCCTGTGGGCGCAGCTCCTCGACCTGCGCACCGACCTCAAGGAGATCGAGGAGCGCGATCCCGGGCTGGCCCGGCGGCTCGTCGCCGTCCGGGCCCGGCTCGACGGCGCCACGGACGCGGTCACGGCTCCCTAGACTGGCACGATGAGCGCGCTGACCTTGGGCACCGTCCCGTCCTCCTTCGTGATCGAGCATCTCCCGCACGCCACTCTCCCCGAGGACGACGACTGGATCGCCCTGGTCCGCGCGCCCGAGGGGCTCACCGTCGTCCGCGACGCCACCCCGTGGACCGAGGCCGAACCCTGGACCGGCCTCTACGTCACGGGCCCCCATCTCGACGTCCCCGGGCCGCTCGCCGCCGTCACCGCCCTGCTGGCCGACGCGGACGTCCCGGTGTTCGCCGTCTCCACCTTCCACGGCGACCTCATCCTCACCCCGGAGCGCCTGGCGAAGACCGTCACCGACGCCCTTGAGAGCGCGGGCCACCGCGTCCTCTCCTGAGCCGTCCGCCTCCGTCCCCGTAGGAGGCGGGAGGGCACAGCGGCGTGCCGGGCCCGTGTCAGTGACGGCCGTGAAGGAAGCGGATCATGGCCAGGGCGCGGTCGAGGTCGCGCGGGGTGCGGTCGAAGGTGAGCAGGTCGACGGGGGCGGGGAGGAGCCGGCGGGTGACGGACTTGGGGCGGGCGAACTCGCGGAGGCCGTCGGGGCCGTGGATGCGGCCGAAGCCCGACTCGCCGACGCCGCCGAAGGGGAGGGCGCCGATGCCTGCGAAGGCTCCGAAGGAGTTGACGCACACGGCTCCGGCGTTCAGGCGCTCGGCCAGCTCGCGGGCCTTGCGGCGGTCGCGGGTGAAGACGGTGGCGGCCAGGCCGTAGGCCACGGCGTTGGCCTTCTCCACCGCCTCGTCCATGTCCCTGACCTTGTGGACGGTCATGGCGCGGCCGGAGCCGGCGACGTGCGCGGCCTGGCCATGGCCCTGCACTGCCGTGGCAACTCCGCCAACGGCCTCGGCCCTCCCGCCGAGGCCCGCGTCCATCTGAAAGAGGCGCTCGCCCGCTGGCGCGAGGTCGGCGACCGGCGGGGGGAGGCCGCCACCCTCGCCTACCTCTCCTACGCCGACGCCCAGGCGGGCGATCTGGACCGGGCGATCGCTCGCTGCCGCGAGAGCCTCGACCCCGGCACCGGCAGGGACGACCCCTTCGGCCGCGCCATCGCCCTGCTCTACCTGAGCAACCATCTGCAGAAGGCCGACCGGCTCCAGGAGTCCCTCGCCGCCAACGACGCCGCCGTCGCCCAGTGCACCGCGCTGGACGATCCCCGCCTCCTCGGCGCCACCCTGGGCATCCGCGGCGCCGTCCACGCCCGCTCCGGCCGTCTCTCCGAGGCGGTCGAGAGCTTCGAGCGGGCGCTGGAGCAGGTACGGCTGAGCAGCGACCCCTATCTGGAGGCGCGCTGCCTGTGGGAGCTGTCCCACCACCGCGAGGCGCTCGGCTCACGCCACGGCGCCGCGCTCCGCGCGCAGGCCCTGGACGTCCTGCTCTCGCTCGGCGCCCTCGACCCGCCCCAGGCAGGGCTCCTGCGCGCCGACCCCGCCCTGATCACGACGCTGCTCCCGACTTCATCGTCACCGGCCACGCCCCCGCGCCCCGCTGAGACCGGCACGGCCCTCCACGCCGTGGGCGGGAGGGCCGTGAACGCCTCGGTCAGTGGCCGCGGGCCAGCCACTCCTCCAGATGGGGGGACTCCGTGCCGATGGTGGTGGAGTCGCCGTGGCCGGTGCGCACCTCGGTGCCGCCGGGGAGGGTCAGCAGCCGGTCGCGGATCGAGTCGATGATCGTCGGGAAGTCGGAGAACGACCGTCCCGTGGCGCCGGGGCCGCCCTGGAAGAGGG
>JAFACJ010000931.1 GCA_023425615.1 Actinomycetes bacterium | reverse complement strand
GGGCGAGGCCGAGGCTCAGCTCGTCGGCGAGGAGCACCCGGGGGTCGCGCGCGAGCGCCCGGCCGAGGGTGAGCATCTGCTGCTCGCCGCCCGACAGCAGTCCCGCCCGCGTCCCCAGCTTGTCCCCCAGTTCCGGGAAGAGCGACAGCACGCGGTCGACCGGGGCCCGGCCGACGCGCAGGTTGTCGCGTGCGGTCAGGCCCATGAACACCGACCGTTCCTCGGAGACCAGCGCCACTCCGCGCGCGGCGCGCCGGTGCAGCGGGGACCGGCTGGGCCTGCCCTGCCAGAGCACCTCGCCCGAGACCGGCGGCAGATCGCCGGCCAGGGTCAGCAGGGACGTGGTCTTGCCCGCCCCATTGGGCCCGAGCAGCGCCACGACCTCGCCCTCGCCGATCTCCAGGTCGAGGTCGCGGACGACGGCCGACCCCAGGTATCCGGCGCACAGGCCGCGGGCCTGCACGAGTGCGGACATCACTCCACCTCCTTGCCGGTCCGGCTCAGCCGAACAGGGCGCCGACGTCGACGGGTTCGGGCTCGGCCAGCGTGATCTCCCCGTTCTTCACGGTGTTGAGGTAGACGTAGGGGTGCGACACGCGGGAGAAGTTCTTCGGACCGGGCCGTGAGGGCGTCCAGGGGACGGAGATCCCCAGGGGCAGGTCCTTGGCCGCGTCCAGTGCCGTCCGCACGGTGGCGGCGTCGACCTTCTTCTCGTCCTTCAGCAGGGTGGGCAGCACGTTCACCGCGGCCCAGGCCGTCAGCGAGGTCGCGAAGAGCTTGGCGGGGTCGGCGGCGGCGTCGCCGGTCTTGAAGTACTCCTCGATGTCCGAGCGCATCCTGGCGACCGCCTCGTTGCCCCCGGCGGCGCTGAGCGGCATCGTGTTGGTGGCGACGGACATGCGCTCCGTCTGCGCCGGAGGCAGGGCCGTCAGGTCGGCCTGGGTGATGCCGCCGCCGTTGAGCAGCCAGTCCACCTTCAGTCCTGCCTGGTCGGCCGCGCGCACCGTCTGCACGATCACCTGCTGCGGGAAGGCCAGCAGCGCGGCCTCGGCGCCGGAACGGTCGATGTCCGCGACGAACGGTGCGTAGTCCGCGGTGTTCGGGGCGAGCTTGCGGGTGCCGGCCACGGTGAGGCCGAGCTTTCCGGCGAGGCCGGTGAGCGTGGACAGCGTCGCGTCGGCTGACGCGGACTCGGTCACCGCGAAGAAGACCTTCTTGCCGCCTTTGTCGGCGAACCGCCGCAGGACCGCCGCGTAGGGGAAGGCGACGCCGCCGTCGAGCAGGTAGGCGTTGGCGGCGGCGAACTCCGCGGGGATCAGCGCTCCCCTGCCGATGTCGGGGATGCCCGCGGCCTGGAGGATCGCGGACACCTGGGCGCCTCCGGCGATGGTGATGCTGCGCACCGTCGCCACGACCTTCTCCGAGACCATCTTGCGGGCGCAGGCCGTCGCCTTGTTCGGGTCGCCCTCGTCGTTGCAGTACACCAGCTCCAGCGGCCTGCCGCCGATGCCGCCGCGGGCGTTGACGCCGCGCACCGCCGCCTTGGCCACGGCGATCGAGTCGGGGGCGTTGTAGAAGGACGTGCCGGTCGGGGCGATCTGGCCGATCTTGATCGGGTCGCCGGTGAGGCCGCTGCTGAGCGCGTCGCCTTTCTCGTCCTTGCCGCCGCAGGCGGTCAGCGCCAGGCTTCCGGCCACGAGGGCGCAGAGCAGTCTTCGCATGTGCATGGTTCTTCCCAGGGATCTATCAGGGGTGGACGCGCGAGGCCGCCACGGGCCTCGGCGGGTGGATCAGGCGGGTGCCTGGTGCGTCGGCAGGCCGGGATCGCCGGCGGCCATGCCCAGATAGGCGCGCCGTACCGTCTCGTCGCGGGAGACCTCGTCCGGGGTGCCGGACGCGATGACGGCGCCGAAGTCAAGGACGGTGATGCGGTCGCAGGCGGCCATGACGAGCGACATGTCGTGTTCGACGAGCAGCACGGCCAGTCCCAGCTCGTCGGCCAGCCGCCGGATCAGCCCGGTCAGCTCGGCCGTCTCCTGCTCGTCGAGGCCGGCGGCCGGCTCGTCCAGGAGCAGCACCGACGGGCCGGCCGCCAGCGCCCTGGCGATCGCGACCAGCCGGCGGCGCCCGAAGGGAAGGGCGTCGGTGCGGCTGTCGAGGTCGCCGGTCAGCCCGAGTTCCCGCAGGGCGGCGAGCGCCTCCGGACGCAGGCGCTGCGTCTTGGGCCAGACCAGGTCGCGCAGGACGTCAAGGCGCGAGCGGTCGTGGTCGGCGGTGAGCAGGTTCTCGGCGACGGTGAGGTCCTCGAACAGCTCCAGGGACTGGAAGGAGCGGCTCAGCCCGGCGCGTGCCCGCCGGTGGGCCGGCAGCCGGTCGATCCGGCGCCCGCCCAGGGTGATGCTCCCGGTGGCGGCGGTGAAGCCGGTGATCGCGTCGATCGCCGAAGTCTTGCCCGCGCCGTTGGCCCCGATCAGCCCGACGACCTCGCCGGGGCGGACCTCCAGGTCCAGGCCGCGGACCGCCGTGACCGCCCCGTACCGCACGGTGAGCCCGGAGACCTCGAGGACATCGGTGGGGCGTGCCGTCCGCTCCCGCCGTTCCCCGAGCAGGGCGTGCCCGGTTCCGTCTGCCGCCTTGGCGCCGCCGTGGCGCCGGGCACGGAGCCGCTCGAAGGTGTGCAGGTTGGCGCTCATCATCCCGTTGGGGTCCTGGAGGAGGATCAGGACGAAGGCCAGCCCGCCGACGAGGACCAGCCACTGCGGGTCGACGTCCTCGAACAGGCCGGTGACGAGCGTGCCGATCCCGCCGCTGGCCAGCGTCGAGCCGAGCACGGGCCCCAGGACGTAGCCGACCCCGCCGAGCACGGACAGGGTCACCGCCGTGATCGACTGGAACGGGTCGAAGGTGGTGTCGTAGGTGATCGCGTAGCCGTTGAAGGCCAGCAGCGTGCCGCCGAGCCCGGCGATGCCCGCCGACACGACGAAGGCGTGCAGCTTCGTGGCGAAGATGTCGACGCCCAGCGAGGCCGCGGCGCGCTCGTTGGTCCGGACCGCGAGCATCCGGCGTCCGGAGCCGCTGCGGCGCAGGTTGGCAACCACGAGCGCCACCAGCGTCAGGCACAGCAGGCAGAACACCGCGTAGGAGGCCGGTCCTGCGATCGGGTCGATGC
>JAFACJ010001053.1 GCA_023425615.1 Actinomycetes bacterium | reverse complement strand
GGCGGTCCCCCTGAAGGTGGTCAACGACATGCCCGCGGAGGAGCTGGCAGGCAAGATCGTGCTCGATACGAACAACTACATGGTCTGGCGCGATGGCCATATCCCGGTCATCGACTCGGGTGAGAAGACGGTTCACGAGCTGCGCCAGGAGCACCTTCCGCGATCCAAGGTCGTCAAGGCGTTCACCCACATCCAGGCTCCTCGCATCACCACCGCGGGTAAAGCGGCGGGCGCCCCCGGCCGTCTGGCGCTGTCGGCATCGAGTGACTTTCCCGAAGCCGTGGAACTCGTGACGCGGCTGTACGACCAGTTCGGGTTCGACACCGTCGACAACAGCCCGTTGAGCGAGTCATGGCGCAGCGGCCCCGGTCAGCCCGCCTGGGTCGCGCACGAGCATCAGACCCGTGCCGAACTGATCGCCAACCTCGCCAGGGCGCGACGGATCGTCTTGAGGTGACCTCGAAGGGGCTGGCGGCCCAGGTCGCCGTGTAGCTCGCCCGGATCTCCTCGCGCCCGTTGAGACTGGCGGACATGCCCTCCATACGGAACGGGAACTCGTGGATCGCGTCCTCGGAGTAGAGCCCGGCGAGCTCGTCCGCCGACTCGTGCCGCATGGCGTCGTAGAAGCCGCTGACGATGTCCATGATCGACCTCATTTCGCTCAACGAATGTTGATTCAACGGGTGAGTTCCGGGCGTGCAGAGCGCAAGGCCGCCAGCGAGCGGCGCATCCTCGAGGCCGCCCGGCGGCTGTTCGCCGAGCGCGGCTTCGAACGGACCACGATCAGAGCGGTCGCCGCGGCGGCTCAGGTCGATCCGGCGCTGGTCATGCAGCGGTTCGGAAGCAAGCGGGAGCTCTTCGCCCAGGCCGTTCGCGTGACCGAGGCCGGGGAGGCGGAAGGGGACACGGTCGAGCATGTGCTGGGCACACTCGGCTGGAAGCCGGGGGAGTCGCCGCCGGAGTCGCTGGCGCTGCTCCGCTCGATGCTCACGCATCCGGAAGCGGCGGCATCGGCGCGGTCCTCCCTCACAGGTCAGATCGAGCGCATCGGGGCGTCCCTCGAGGGAACGGACGCGCGTCTGCGTGCTGCGCTCATGACCTTGGTCATGCTCGGGGTGACCGTCGGCCACCAACTCCTGGAGCTGGAGGAACTGCGCGACGTGCCGCCGGAGGAGATCGCGCGGCTGCTGCGCCCCTGCCTCCAGGCGCTGGCCGATACGACCGATCGGTAAGAATCCGCGCCCGTCATGGGAGCCGGCTCCCGTTCACGGGGACGCCGTTCGCGCCGCAGCCCGTAGGCGGTCTCGCGAGAGCACCCCGAGACACGTCAGTTCCTCTGCGTCGTCGTCGGCCTTGGGCTCTGGCGGTCCGAGGGGGAGCAGGTGCCGTGCGGGGGCTGAGACGGGGTCGCCGCGTAGATACGTCAGTTACCGGCGCGCTGCTGCTTGAGCCGGAGCGCCTCGTTGCGGACCTCGGTGTGGATGGCCTGCTCCCGCTCCAGCCACTCGGGCTTCTCGGCCTTCAGGGTCTCGATCTCGGCGGTGGTGAGGGGGCTCGTGATGCCGCCGCGAGCCAGGCCCGAGGTGGAGACACGGAGCTTGGCGGCGACGACCTGCTTGGGGTGGGGGCCCTCGCGGCGCAGATCGGCGAGCCAGGAGGGCGGGTCGGCCTGGAGCGCGTTCAGCTCGTCCCGGGACACGGCGCCCTCCTGGAATTCGGCGGGCGCTGCCGACAGCAGGATCCCCAGCTTCTTGGCCGCGGTCGCGGGCTTCATGGTCTGCGGGGTCTTCGTCTTGGACGTGCTCATGAGGTCAAGGGTAGCCAGTGCCAGAGGGCTGTCCGGACGCCGCTAGGCTGGGCGGGTGACCGAGTTCCGGCTGGCCTACGCGCCGGGGGTGACGCCCGCGAAATGGGCGGGGGTCTGGGCCGAGCGGGTGCGCGAGGTGCCGCTCCGGCTGATCCAGGCGTCCGCCGCCGAGGCCGTCCCCCTCCTGCGGGGCGGCGGCGCTGAGGCGGCGTTCGTGCGCCTGCCCGTCGACCGCGAGGCCCTGCACGTGATCCCGCTCTACACGGAGACGACCGTCGTCGTGGTGCCCAAGGAGCACGCGGTGGCCGCGGTCGACGAGCTGGAGCTCGCCGATCTCGCCGACGAGGACGTCTTCGAACCGCTCGACGAGGTCCTGGACTGGGCCGAGCGCCCCGGACAGCCCGCCTTCACCCGCCCCGAGAGCACGGCGGACGCGATCGAACTGGTGGCGTCAGAGGCCGGCGTCCTGCTGCTCCCCCAATCACTGGCCCGCCTCCACCACCGCAAGGACCTCACCTACCGCCCCGTGACGGACGCCCCCCGATCCCAGATCGGCCTGGCCTGGCCCGAGGACGAGACGACCGATCTCATGGAGGAACTGATCGGCATCGTCCGCGGCCGCACCCCCAACAGCTCCCGCGGCCGCGCCCCCCGGCAGCCCGCCCCCAAGCCCAAGCGGGCCCCGCAAAAGCGCTCCGCCCCCAAGCACCGACGCCGCTGAGCCGCCCGGACGCTCCACCGCCGACCGATCGCGGGGCCCGTACGTCGCGGGTCCATGCACTTCACGGGCGCGGGTCACGAGGGAGCGCGCGGGCACGGCGGAAGGACCGTCGGACCGCGCCTCCCGACACCCGCGCCCGTTCCGGTTCAAGGACTTTCCGGACCTGCGGCGGACGGGAAGGAGCGCGCCGGATCGCCGTCGAAGGCGCCGTGGCGCCCCTGGCCGGAAGCGAACCGGGCGGCCCCCGCGAGGGTGTCGG
>JAFACJ010001021.1 GCA_023425615.1 Actinomycetes bacterium | reverse complement strand
TCTCCAGGGCGTGCTGAGGGCTGGGAAGGGCAAGGAAGGGGCGGGAGGGGACGGCGGTGGGCTCGGATACGAAAAAGCCGCCCGTTGAGGGCGGCTTTTTCGGGGTCGGGTCAGTGGAAGGTGGCGCGGAGGGAGAGTTCCTGGCGGATGACGGAGGCCAGGCGGTGGACGCCTTCGCGGATGCGGGCGGGTTCGGGGTAGCAGTAGGAGATGCGCATGTGGCGGGCGCCCTGGCCGTCGGAGTAGAAGCCGGTGCCGGGGACGTAGGCGACGCGGTTGGCGATGGCCAGGGGGGACATGGCCTTGGAGTCCAGGCCCTCGGGGAGGGTCAGCCAGACGAAGAAGCCGCCGGCGGGGCGGGTCCAGGTGGTGCCTTCGGGCATGCTCTCGGTGAGGGCGTCCAGCATGGTGTCGCGGCGTTCGCGGTAGAGCTCGGCGAAGGACTTCACCTGGTCGCGCCACGGGTGGCTCTTCAGGAACTCGCGGACGGCGAGCTGGGTGAGGTTGCTGTGGGAGAGGATCGCCGATTCGGCGGCCAGGACCAGTTTGGCGCGCACCGCGTGGGGGGCCAGGGCCCAGCCGACGCGCAGGCCGCTGGCGAACGTCTTGGAGAACGAGCCGAGGTAGATGACGCGCTCGGACTCGTCGGCGCGCAGGGGGCGCGGCGGCGGGGCGTCGAAGCTGAGCAGGCCGTAGGGGTTGTCCTCGACGATGAGGAGGTCGAACTCCTCGGCGAGGGCGAGGATCTCGGCGCGGCGCGGTATCGACAGGGTGACGCCCGCGGGGTTCTGGAAGGTCGGCACCGTGTACAGGAACTTCACGCGCCGGTTCTCGGCGCGCAGCCGCACGAGGGTCTCGCGCAGCGCCTCGGGGATGATGCCCTGACCGTCCATCGGGATGTGCACGACCTCGGCCTGGTAGGCGGCGAACGTGCCGAGCGCCCCCACGTAGGAGGGGGATTCGGCGAGCACCACGTCGCCCGGGTCCACGAAGATCTTGGTGATGAGGTCGAGGGCCTGCTGGGAGCCGACGGTGACGGTGACGTCGTCGGGGCTGGCGACGATGCCTTCGAGGGCCATCACCTCGCAGATGCGCTCGCGCAGCTCGGGGTCGCCCTGGGCGGAGCCGTACTGGAGGGCCTCGGCGCCGCGGGTGGCGATGAGGTGCTGGAGCATCGCGCCCACCGCGTCCAGTGGCAGGGCGCTGACGAACGGCATCCCGCCGGCGAGGGAGACGATCTCGGGCCGGGAGGCCACCGCGAAGAGAGCTCGGATCTCGGAGGCCACCATGCCCTGGGCGCGGGCGGCGTAACGGTCGAGATGCGAGTCGCTGCGGGTGGTCTCCATTTTCTTCCTCCTGGTGAGGGCGCTGGGGCCGGGTACCCACCGTACGGTACGGCTGCGGTTCCCCGCGCTCTGTATTGGATACGATGCCTGCTGGGTCATTTCGGTTGGCCGAGTCGGTCGGGGGCCGGGCCGCCTGAACGACAGGCCACTGACGGAAGGTGTGCGCCCGGTGTCACGTCGCCTTGTGAACGTCACCCTCGACAACGTCGTCGATCTGCCGCGCCGCTGCCGTCATTGTGTGTTCTGGGAACTGGATCCGGTGAGTCGTGAACGCGCCGTGGAGGCGGGCTCTCCCGAACTGGAGAAGGAGGCCTGGATCTCCGCGACGCTGCTGGAATGGGGTAGCTGCGGCAAAATCGTCTATGTCGATGATATTCCCGCCGGTTTCGTGCTCTATGCACCACCCCTGTATGTGCCGCGTTCGGCTGCCTTTCCGACCAGTCCGGTGTCCGCGGACGCCGTTCTGCTGATGACCGCGCACATCCTTCCGGAATTCGCCGGCGGCGGCCTCGGCAGGATGCTCGTCCAGGGCGTCGCCAAGGACCTGACCCGGCGCGGCGTCAAGGCGATCGAGGCGTTCGGCGATCTGAAGTCCGAGGACGGCGGCTGCATGGTCCCGGCCGACTACCTGCTGTCGGTGGGGTTCAAGACGATCCGCCCCCATCACCGCTACCCGCGGCTGCGCCTCGACCTGCGGTCGGCCCTGTCGTGGCGTGAGGACGTCGAGGTGGCGTTGGAGCGCCTGCTGGGCTCCATGACCCCCGAAGGCGCCTTGCGTCCCGTCTGAAGCCCTCTGAGCTCCTTAATATTTTCTGTGCCCGGACCTCCCCTTCGGAGGGCGGGACGGTAGGCTCCCCCGGCACCCGTCCCCGCACCCACCGAGAGGCAACCCGAGTGAAAGCCCGCCTCACCGTCCTCACCGGCGCCACGGTTCTGTCGATGAGCGCCTCCCTGACCGTGCTGCCGCCCGCGGCGCAGGCGGCGCAGGCACCCGTGCAGAGAGCCGCACGGGCCGCGTCGCCGACGGTCGCCTGGGCGTACGTGTCGAGCAAGCAGCAGAAGAAGTCCTTCTACAAGAAGAAGGCGGCCATCCCGGTCGGCCGCTCGGGCGGCGCCGTCCACCGCGCCTACTACAAGCTCGACCTGTCCGACGCGGTGAGCGAGGACATCGTGAGCTCCGTGCGGCTGCGGATCCCCGTCTCGACGCCCAACCCCTGCCGCAAGGGCGGCGCCCCGGCGGTGAAGGTACAGCAGATCCGGTCACTGGCCGCCAAGCCGACCTGGAAGAAGCAGCCGAAGGTGACGAAGACGCTGGCGACGGTCAAGCCCAAGTGCGCGGGGAAGACCCTGGACCTGAACCTCACCAAGGTCGCGGCCGGGGTCCTGAACGGCGGCGGGGACAGCCTCAGCATCCGGATCGTCTCAGCGAACGAGAAGAAGGCGAAGAACTTCCTCAAGCTCTCCTACTCCGCCAAGCTCACCGTCCGCGCCTACAGCAACGGCGACACCGACGGCGGCGCGTTCGGCGACCCGGCCGCCAACCGTCCGGGCGGGGTGACGGGCCCCGGTTTCAGTGGCGGCGCCTGCGTGGTCGGCGCCGGCCGTCCCAAGCTCGCCGACCCCAATGTGGTGTTCACCGGCTCCGTCGCCGACCCCGACGGAGGCTTCATCGGCCTGCGCGTCCAGTGGGAGCCGCTCCTCGTCGGTGCCGCCAAGGCCGCCGACTCCCCGATCCAGTTCTCCGACCCGAACGAGGCGCGCGCCTTCCGGGTCGCCCCGCCGGCCGCCTCCTTCGAGGACGGCAAGGTCTACCGCTGGCGCCTCCAGGGCTTCGACGACTTCGGCGGCGGCGAGTGGACCAACTGGTGCGAGTTCTCCATCGACCTGGCCGACCCCCCGGAGAAGCCGGTGGCCGAGCCCGCCGCCTGACGGCCACCCGGCCGGGCGCGGCGAATGGCGGCACGGCCCGGACATGGCGAAGGGCCGCCCGGACGGGCGGCCCTTCGGCGCGTGAGGGATCGGCTCACAGGAACTCGGCGAGCTCCCGCAGCATGGCGGCCTTGGGCTTGGCGCCCATGATCTGCTTCACGACCTTGCCGTTGCGGTAGACGTTCATGGTCGGGATCTGCATGATCCCGTAGTCACGGGGGACATCGGGGTTCTCGTCGATGTTGAGCTTCACGATGGAGATCTTGTCGCCGTGCTCGGCGGCGATCTCCTCGAGGATGGGGGCGACCATCCGGCAAGGACCGCACCACTCGGCCCAGAAGTCCACCAGGACCGGCTTGTCGCTGTCGAGGACCTCGGCCTGGAAGTCCTTGTCGGTCACTGCCTTCATCTTTCTCAGTCCTCCTGAAGGTAACGCTCGGCGTCGATCGCGGCGGAGCAGCCGCTGGCCGCGGCCGTGATGGCCTGACGGTAGACATGGTCGACCACGTCGCCGCAGGCGAACACGCCGGGGAGCTTGGTCTTGGTCGTCGGGTGGTCGACCAGCAGGTAGCCCTCGTCGTCCATGTCGAGCTGGCCGCGGAACAGCTCGCTGCGGGGGTCGTGCCCGATGGCCACGAACAGGCCGGTGACGTCGAGTTCGCCGATCTCGTTCTTCTTGACGTTGCGGACGCGCACGCCGGTGACCTTGTCCTCGCCGAGGATGTCGACGACCTCGCTGTCCCACAGGAAGCTGATCTTCGGGTTGGCCATGGCCCGCTCCTGCATGATCTTGCTGGCGCGCAGGGTGTCGCGGCGGTGGATGACCGTCACATGGGCGAACTTGGTGAGGAAGATGGCCTCTTCCATGGCCGTGTCGCCGCCGCCGACGACGGCGATGTTCTGCTCGCGGAAGAAGAAGCCGTCGCAGGTCGCGCACCAGGAGACGCCGCGGCCCGACAGCCGCTTCTCGTTCTCCAGGCCCAGCTCGCGGTAGGCGGAGCCGGTCGCGATGATGACCGCCTTGGCGTAGTGGAACTCCTCGCCCACCTTGACGACCTTGGGGTGCCCGGTGAGGTCGACCTCGGTGACGTCGTCGGTGACGAGTTCGGCGCCGAAGCGCTCGGCCTGCTTGCGCAGGTTGTCCATGAGCTCGGGGCCCATGATCCCGTCGGCGAAGCCGGGGAAGTTCTCCACGTCTGTGGTGTTCATGAGCGCGCCGCCTGCGGTGACGGAGCCCTCGAACAGCAGGGGCTGCAGGTTCGCCCGAGCCGCGTAGATCGCCGCCGTGTACCCGGCCGGACCGGATCCGATGATGATCACATTGCGGATGTCGGTGCTCACTGCTGCTCCCTTACTTCAAGGCCTTATGCCTGTGCGGTGGCGACAACGAATCCTAGGCCCCGCTCATTCCCGTAGGAGTGTGAGCCCTGTCGCCCGCATAGGGTAGGGGACGTGGCGGAGATCCTATTGTTCCACTCGGTTTACGGTCTGCGTCCGGCGGTTCAGGAGGCCGCGGCGCGGCTCCGTGCGGCCGGGCATGTGGTGCACGTCCCCGATCTGTACGAGGGCCGTACCGCCGACACCATGGCGGAAGCGAAGGTGATCTTCGAGGAGATCGGCCGCGACGCCCTGCTGGAGCGTGCCGCCCGGGCCGCCGCGCCGCACTCGGCGGCGGGTCTGGTCTACGCGGGCTTCTCGCTGGGCGCGGCGATCGCGCAGACCGTGGGCCTCGCCGACGAGCAGGCCAAGGCGCTGCTGCTCATCCACGGGACGTCCGATCTGGCGGAGGACGTGGAGACGGAGCTGCCGGTGCAGCTGCACGTGGCGGATCCCGATCTGTACGAGACGGCGGACTGGCTGAACAGCTGGTATCTGGAGATGCGCAAGGCCGGGGCCGACGTCGAGATCTTCCGCTACCAGGGTGCCGGTCATCTGTTCACCGACTCCGGCCTTGCCGACTACGACGAGCACTACACCGAGCAGGCCTGGGCGATCGCGCTGGACTTCCTGGAGGAGGTCGGCTGAGCGCCCAGGCCGGGGCCGTCCGTCCGGTACGGGGCGGGGCTCAGGCGGGGAGGTCGACCGAGGCGAAGAGGTCCTGCTCCCCGGCCGAGCACTGCCGTCCCACGACATAGGCGTGCCTGATCCCCGACGGCGTGGAGACGACGATCACCGTCGCCTCACGCCCGTCCAGCCAGGCGTCGTCGACGAGCAGCACCGGCGCCGAGCCTCCGGCGACCGCCTTCACGCAGTCCAGGAGCCGTCCGGGGACGGTGCTCTCGGGCGCCGCGGAACTCCTGTGGAGCTGGTCGGCCACCTGGCCCGCCAGGGAGCCCGTCAGGTACCTGGTGTCGCTCTCGATCAGCGGGAGCCGCCGCGACTCCTGGACCGACTTGCGCTGCGGCGGTGTGATCGCGCTCTGGGCGTCGTTGCCGGAGCCGGTGTCCAGCGCCCCGTTGGCGATGGCGACGCCCACTCCGGAGACGACGACGGCAGCGGCGGCGGCCGACAGGATCCGGTGCAGCCTGATCCTCCGCCGTGCCGCGAGGTCGATGACCGGCGCGTCGCGCTCCTGGGCCAGGACGGCGGCGTCGAGCCGTGCCGCCAGCGACTCGGGCAGGGGTGGCAGTGGCGCGGCGGCGAGGATCCGGCTGACGTCCACCAGATCGGCCGATCTCTCACTGCACAGCGCACATTCGTCGAGATGCGCGCGGACCGATGTCGCGGTCTGCTCTTCCAGCAGCCCCTCGGCGAGATCCGCGAGCACGTCATAGTCGAAGTGTCGTCCGCTCACGACGCGCTCCCTCCTTCTTCCAGCACTGATGGCCCAGCCTGGCGGGGAACGGCGGGGACCTGTGAGTCAACGTTCGAAGGTCCGACGTTGTCCCCGGCCGCGCGGTTCCGCAGGTGCCGGAGAAGTGGCGCCAGTCTCGCCCGGCCCCTGGCGCAGCGGCTTTTGATCGTTCCCGGTGGGACGTCGAGGACTTCGGCGGCGTCATCGACGCTGTAGCCCATCATGTCGACGAGGACGAGGGCGGCGCGCTGCTCGTAGGGGATCTGCTGGAGGGCCGCGATGACGTCGAGGCTGGTCTCGTGGGTGGAGGTAGGGTCGGCGCCGCGGGGGGCGATGGCGTCCAGGACGTCGTCGTCGGGGAAGGCGACGGTGGGCCGCGCCGAGCGGCGGCGCAGCCGGTCCAGGCAGGCGTTGACGACGATGCGGTGCAGCCAGGTGGTGACCGCCGACTCGCCGCGGAACTTGCCGGCGGCACGGTAGGCGGAGAGGAACGCGTCCTGCAGGGCGTCGGCGGCCTCCTCCTGGTCGCCGATGGTGCGCAGGGCGACTGCCCACATCCGGTCGCGGTGCCGGGCGACGAGTTCGGCGAAGGCACGGGGGTCGCCCTGTGCGTGTTTGGCCAGCAGCTCCTTGTCGGGGGTCATCTCGATCTGCTTGTTTCCGAACACGGGCATCATTCCGTTCCGTGAACGGTGGCCTCGCCGATCTGCAGTCGGCCTGACGCCGGGGACTTGGTGAACCAGAGCATCACATATCGGCCAGCGACGCTGTTGGCCCCGGAGATCTCGGTGGTGCCCGAGCCGAGCGCGGCGGTGCCGAGGCGGGTCATCAGCGAACGGTTGTTCTCGTCGCCGACGTAGACCTCGACATACGCCCCCGCGCTCCCGGCGGGGTGGGCCAGGGTGACCCGGCTCACCTGCCGGGAGGCGCCGAGGTCGAGGACGACCCCCGCGCCCTTCAGCAGGTTGCCGAAGGTGGTGGTGAACTTGCCCTTGTAGCTGTCGGTCTCGAAGTACGTGCCGGGCTTCTTGTCCTTGATGAGCGGCGCCGTCGGGATGACCTTGCCGTCGGGGTGACCGAAGCCGGTCTCCTCGAAGAAGCCCTGCGCGGAGGAGATCTGCAGTTTCTTGGTGGAGGGGCTGGCCGCGGGCGCCGTCGCCTGGGGAGTGCCGTTGCCCGTGTCGCCCGAGGACTTGTCGCCGCCGGAGAACTG
>JAFACJ010001018.1 GCA_023425615.1 Actinomycetes bacterium | reverse complement strand
GCGACACCCTGGGCCTGGTCCGCGTGGGGGACACCGTGCGCCGGCCGGCTCACGAGAGCAGCCCCTACGTCCACGATGTGCTGCTGCACCTGGAGAAGGCGGGATTCTCCGGGGCTCCGCGCCTGCTGGGGACCGACGAGCACGACCGGGAGATCCTCACCTACATCCACGGTGAGGTCATGCAGGACGCCGCGCTCCTGTCTGACGCGCGGATGGCCTCGGCGGCACGGCTCATCCGCGCCTTCCACGACGCGACGGAGGGCGAGCCCGTCGCCGACGGCGGCGAGGTCGTCTGCCACGGCGACCTCGGCCCGCACAACACCGTCTACGACGGCGACGAGGCGATCGGCCTCATCGACTGGGACGACACCCTGGCCCCCGGCACCCGGCTGACCGACCTGGGACACGCCGTCTGGTGCTTCGCCGCGGTCGCCGAACCCGTCTTCGACCTGCCCGAGCAGGCGCGGCGCGTCTCCCTCTTCTGCGACGCCTACGGCTGGGACGAGCCCGCCGCGGTCATCGACGAGATCGCCGACCGCTTCCGGCGGGTCCGTCGCGCCCACCGAGAGGCGGGTCGCCTCGCGGCCGAGGCGGTCTTCGCCGACCTGTGCGCCTGGATGGACGCCAACGCCGCGGCCCTCAAGGCCGCGCTCGGCTGAACGACGACGGAGCCGAGGGACCGTATCCGCCCTCGGCTCCGCGGCCGTTCACGTGCCCGGTGTCAGCAGACGATCCTGACGTCGCCGCTGCCGTTGGCGTTCTTGATGGAGAGGCCGAAACCGGCGCCCGTGTAGGAGCCGCGGATGGCGACGGTCTGGCTCTCCCCCTCGGCGAGGGCGCCCGACGCGGGCGTGACGGTCACCCCGGTGGCCGACGGGTCGAGGACCGCCGTCCAGTTGACGGGCCCGTCGTACGCCTGGACGGTGAGGGTGCCGTCGAGGGCGGAGCAGACGGCGGGCTCGATGCCGGAGGACGCGGTGAGGTTCACGGTGCCCTCGCGCTCGGGACGCGGGTTCGTCGTGGTGCCGGGATCGACGGTCACCGCGACCCGGGAGGCCGGGTTCGGTGAGTTGTCGTGGACGATGAGCGTGGCGTCGGGGCCGTCGGTCTCATCGGCCCAGACCCGGAAGGAACAGGACTCTCCGGGGTCGATGGACTCGTGGTCGCAGTCGTCGCTGTAGTGCCACGCCTTGGCGTCGGAGCCGGTGAACTCGGTCCAGGTGAGCCGCAGCTTGGAGGTGCCGGTGCTGCGGATCGTCACCTCGCCGCGGCAGTCCTTGCCGAAGCACTTCAAGGTGAGCGAGGAAGGGTCCACCGCCGCCCGCGCGTTCGCGTCGACTTTCGGCGGATCGGTGTCGGGACGGGAGTCGCCCTCCCGGCCGCCGTTGTACTTGTCATAGACGTTCTCGATGGTCGTCCCCTCATCACCCGAGTCCTTGTCGACGATCGCCGACAGCGGTTTACCGAGGGCGGTCTCCAAGGCCGTGGTCGAGACGAAGGGGAAGAGCAGCGCCAGTACGGCGATGATGATTTTCCCGGAGTCGGCCAGCAGCCCGGTCAGGGCCATGACCAGGCTCGTTCCACTGATTCCGAGCAAAGCCGCTTCTTCTCCCAGCCGGGATATCAAGGCGGTGATGATAAGGCCGATAATGGCTTCGAGGATTTGGGCGCGGATCACCCGTGACATTGCGGTCTCCTGCGGCGGGAGCGGCGGGGGGAAAGGGCGCCGCCCGCGAAGGGCGGCTCTGCAGGAAAGCGACAGTAGGGGCTTCGGGAAGTTTTACGTTGCTTTTTTCGATGCCGGTGGAACGCCGAAAGTTCTGGCATGGGCCGGGCCGGCGGGATCCGCTTCGGCACCCCCTCCCGTAGCGGTGTCAGTGGCCACTTGCTTAAGTGGGGGGTGGGCAGGCCAAGAGGAGGAGCGTCGATGATCGAGGAACTGTGCGCCGAGCGGCGGCGGGTGATCGCCACGCTGGAGGGGCTGACGGACGAGGAGTTCGACGGCGGCGCGACGCTGTGCGCCGGATGGGCGCCGCGCGATGTGCTCGGGCACCTCATCGGGCTCGACTACTTCCTCCACTACTACTGGAGGGTTCCGCTGGGCGATCCCCGCAAGGTGGTGAAGCGTATCGACGCGGGCAACGCCGAGCAGGTCGAGCGCGCCAGGAGGCTGTCACGGCGGAAGCTGATGTCGTGGGCGGAGACCTGGGCGGCGCGGCCGAGCGCCACCGCGCGGCTCGGCGCCGGGTTCCTCCTCGGCGACCTGGGCGTCCACCACCAGGACATCGTGCGCGGCCAGGGGCTGAAGCGCGAGGTCCCCGACAAGGTCGCCGACGCCATCCTCCGCGAGGGCGCCTTCCTCAGCCCCGCCCTCAACCGCCGGACCCGCACCCACCGCATCATCCCGACCGACGGCGGGCGCCCCCTCGGCCGTGCGGGAGCGCCCGAGGTCCGCGGCACCCGCGAGGCGCTCGGCCTGTGGCTGGCCGGGCGCGACGGCGTCGCCTCCGAGCTGGTCTTCGCCTAACGCGATCCGTCCGGGGCCAGGAGGACGGGCACGAGGAAGCGCTCGACCATCTCGCGTTCGTCGGCGGCGTCACGGCCGGGAGTGGTCAGCAGGGAGACGATGACCCGCAGCAGCCAGCGGGCGCGGGCCCGGGTGCCGGGATCGTCGGGGTCGCCGAGGAAGGCGGCGCACAGGGTGTGCAGGACGGGTGAGGCGTCGGCGAGCTCGGCGGTGCGGGCGCTGTCGGCGCCGGTGAACCACGACGCCAGTACCGGGTTCCCCCGCACCGCGGCCAAGGCCGCCTGGACCGCCTCCACCAGGAGCTCGCGCGGGTCGGTGACATGCCGGAGCCGCTCGGCGATGTCCTGCATGACGTGGTGGGTCTGGCGGTGCATGTACGCCACGTGCAGGGCGTGGCGGTTCTCGAAGTAGCGGTACAGCGTCGCCCGCGAGCATCCGGCCGCCCGCGCGATATGGCTCATCTCGGTGGCGCCGACGCCGCGTTCGGCGAAGACCTCGCCCGCGGCGTCGAGGATCCGTTCGGCGGCGAGGCCGGTGCGCTCCTCCCGCAGCCAGGGGCGGCTCATGCCGTGGGACCCGGACGCAGCGGAAGGGAACGGTAGCGGCGGACGAAGTGGCCGGGCGCGAAGACGCCGCGGCCGGTGTCCACCTCGAAGCGCGGGTAGCGGGCCAGGAGCTCCTCCAGCGCGACACGTGCCTGGAGGCGTGCCGCCGCCGCGCCCAGGCAGTGGTGGGCGCCGTGGCCGAAGGCAAGGGTGCGGCGCGGCCTGCGGGCGATGTCGAGTTCCGCGGCGTCGCGCCCGAACTCGCGGGGGTCGCGGTTGGCCGACCCGTACAGCAGCAGCACCTTGCGTCCGGCGGGCAGGACCCTGCCGTGCAGCTCCACGTCGCGGGTCGCGGTGCGGGCCAGGCCC
The DNA here is from genome assembly GCA_023425615.1 of Actinomycetes bacterium. GTDB lineage: Bacteria > Actinomycetota > Actinomycetes > Streptosporangiales > Streptosporangiaceae > Actinocorallia. The sequence goes on along the minus strand of JAFACJ010001018.1, from coordinate 896 downwards.
TGGACGGGGCTGGTCAGCCGCAGCAGCTCCTCGATCGCGTCGGGGATGCGCCCGGGGTCGGCGGCGAGCGCGTCACGCTGCACGGGACGGTCGGACAGCAGCCCGCACCCGGCGGTCAGCAGGCCCGTCGTGGTGTCGTTGCCGCCGGCGACCATGGTGAACGCGAAACCGAGGATCCGCAGCAGGCCCAGCGGGTCGTCGGCGCCGAAGACGCCGTTCAGGTCGGAGATGACGTCGTCGCCGGGCTCGGCGCGTCTGCGTTCGATGAGCTCGCTGAAGTAGGCGAACAGCTCGGCCACCGCCTCCCCGGCCGAGAGGGCGTCACCGTGGGCGTTGGCGGCGACGATCTCCTCGGTCCAGCGGTCGAACCTGCCGCGGTCCTCCTCCGGGACGCCCAGGTAGCGGGCGACGACGAAGCTCGGCAGCGGCTTGAACAGCTCGGCGGCGACGTCCACCTCGGCACGCCCGGCGAAGCCGTCCAGACGCGCGCTGACGAACGCCCGCACCTCCGGCTCGATCGAGGCGACGCGGCGGGGTGTGAAGCCGCGGCTGACGAGCCCCCGGAACTCGGTGTGCGCGGGCGGATCCAGCATCACCATCGGCGCGGCCTCACCGAGCCCGATCTTCTCCCGCTCCCCGTAGGTGAAGGTCAGCCCCTCGGCCGAGGAGAACGTCGCGGTGTCACGCGCAGCCCCCCAGACGTCGGCGAACCGCGACAGCACCCAGTAGTCGCCCTCCTCGACATGGTGCAGGGGATCGTGGTCGCGCAAGGCGGCGTACATGCCGAACGGGTCGTGCCATGAGTCGCTCGTCGCCGGTACATAGCCGTGAAACGTCTCCGCTGCCATGTCGCGAATATGAGACATACAGGGGTTCGTGTCAATAGTGCGTCATGC
>JAFACJ010000956.1 GCA_023425615.1 Actinomycetes bacterium | reverse complement strand
CGTCGGGACCGGGCGGGCACGGGCGGCCGGGGGGAGAGGGCCCGCGCCGCCGGGTCCCCGGCAACCGGCGGCACCTGCTGATCGGCGCCGCCGTGGCGGTGGCGGCGACGCTCATCGGAGGCACGCTGGTCTACCTGATGCGGGAGGAGGGCCCGCCGAAGTCCGCGTCGGTCTTCGACGACTCCTTCGACGACACCAGGACGGGCTGGTCGGGCGGCTCCTTCACGCCCAACCTGTCCACCTACGGCTACCTCGACAGCCGCTACCGGCTGGCCACCACCAACGCGTACAACCTGCACGAGGAGATCGGCTCCCCCTACAAGGACGACAAGGGCGACTACCTCATCCCCTCCCGGGCGCTGGTGTCGGCGACCGTGCGGATGACCGGGACGCCCAGCGCGTCGGCGGGCCTGTCGTGCCTGGGCACCGAGACCGACGGCGACGACGGCTACCGGTTCCTGGTGCGCGCCGACGGCCAGGGCATCGTCCTGCGGCGGGTGGCGGGGGACCGCGGCACCGCCGAGCTCGCCACCCGTCCCGAGGCCGCGGGGTTCGAGCAGGGCGCCGCCAACCGGCTGCAGATCGCCTGCGAGAGGCAGGGCTCGTCGGTGCGGCTGCGGATGTGGATCAACGGCAGGCTCGCGCTGGAGAAGACGGACTCCGACCGGCCGCTGGCCCGGGGCACCGCCGCGCTCCTCATCGAGCAGACCGCCTGGGACGGCAAGGGCCTGACCGCCGACTTCGACGACTTCCAGATCGCCGCGATCCGCTAGCCGCCGTCCGGCAGGTAGGCGCCGATCCAGCGGGCCAGTTCGGCGAACACCCGCTCCCGTACCGGTCTCGCCGACAGGACCAGGTCGTGCAGGCCGCCCTCGATCCGCACCAGGGTGAGATGTTCGCCGAGCCTGGTGGACCATCTGGCGATGTGCTCGACGTCGAGGATGATGTCGGAGCCGGTGATGCCGTCGCCGCCGGCCCTGGCGCGGACGGTGCGGGCCGAGCACATGACCAGGACGGGGACGTCGATCGCCAGCCCCGCGTGCAGCCGTCGCTGGCCGCGCCGTACCGCCGCCAGCCAGCCGGCCCGGACGGGGAAGCCCTCCACCGGCTTGAGGGCCAGGTCGAAGTCCCACTCGCCCGGGTGCTCGCGGTGGATCGTGGGGACGTAGGCGGCAGTGAGCCCGGCCGGCAGCCTGGCCAGCGGACGCGGCCCGCGCAGCGCCCTGGCCAGGCCGCCTCCGGCCAGGCGCATCGGCGCCGGCTGGTTGAGGTCGAAGAACGGGCTGTTGAGGAACAGGCCCTGCACCAGCCCGCGGCCCTTGACCCGGTCGGCCCACAGGGCGGTGGTGAGCCCGCCGGTGGAGTGCCCGTTGACCAGGAGGACGTCATGGTCCTCCCGGATGATCCGCACCGCCTCGTCCAGTTCGACGAAGTACTCGCTGAGGCTGTGGATCATGTTGGGCGTCTGGTGCGGGCGCAGCGAGCGGCCGTGCTTGCGCAGGTCGAGGGCGTAGAAGTCGAAGCCCTGCGCGAGATAGAAGTCGGCGAGGTGGGTCTGGAAGAAGTAGTCGACGAACCCGTGGACGTACAGGACGGCCCGCCGGGTCGGCTCGTCCCGGCGCCGCCGGACCAGGGTGGCGACGACCTCGCCCTCGAAGTCGCCGCCCAGCGGGAGCTCGGTCGCCTCGTAACCGGGTCCCAGCACGTCTTCCATACGGTCATTCCATCACGTGTCGGCCAGCGCTCGAAGCTCCCGCAGGGTCGGCTCGTCCTTGACCCCGGCGATGAGCAGGGTGGTGACGGGGCTCGCCTTCCACAGTTCGAGGCGTTCCTTGATCCGCTCCAGCGGGCCGAGCAGGGAGATGGAGTCGGCGAGCTCGTCGGGTACCGCCTTGATCGCCTCGTCGCGGCGGCCCTCCAGGAAGAGCTTCTGCACGTGCGCGGCCTCCTCGGCGTAGCCGAGCCTGCCGATGAGGTCGAGGTGGAAGTTCTTGTCCTTGGCGCCCATGCCGCCGATGTAGAACGCCAGCGGCACCTTGGCCCAGGTCAGCGCCTGCTCCAGCGGGGCGACGACGGTGGTGACGGTCGCGGTGATCTCGAACCCCGGCTTGCGGCCCGCCAGCGATCCGCCGAAGAGCTCGTCGATCTTCTGCGGGTCGACGAACAGCGGCAGCCAGCCGTCGGCGGTCTCGGCGGCGAGCGCGATGTTCTTGGGTCCCTCGGCGCCGAGGTAGACGGGGATGTCAGGGCGCAGGGGATGGGTGATGGAGCGCAGCGGCTTGCCGAGGCCCGTGCCGCCCGGGTAAGGCAGCGGGTAGTGCGGCCCGTCGTTGGTGACCGGCCGCTCCCTGGCCCAGATGTCGCGCAGGATCCCCAGGTACTCGCGGGTGCGCGCCAGCGGCCTGGGGAAGGGCACGCCGTACCAGCCCTCGACGACCTGGGGCCCGGACGCGCCGAGCCCCAGGATCAGCCGGCCGCCGGACAGCGCGTCCAGGGTGAGGGCGTGCATCGCGGTGGCGGCCGGGGTGCGCGCCGACATCTGCACGACGGCGGTGCCCAGCTTGATCCGCGAGGTGCGCGCCCCGTACCACGCCAGCGTGGTGAAGGCGTCGGAGCCGTAGGCCTCGGCGGTGAAGACCGCGTCGTACCCCTGCCGTTCGGCGGCCAGCACCGTCTCGGTGGCGTCCTCCGGGTCGCGCTGCCAGTACCCGACGTTGATCCCGAGCTTCACGAGTCCTTCACCTCCAGGTAGACACCTGGAGATTAGAACACGTTCTAGTCAGCTCGAAAGACCCCTGACCAACTCCGCGAAATCGTCGGCGCTCAGGGTGAGGGAGGGGGAATCGGGGTGCTTGGAATCACGGATCGCGCGCCCGCCTCCGGGCAGTGCGGCGACTTCGACGCACTGGTCTCCGGAGCCGCTGTGTGAGGACTTGCGCCAGATGAGCTCAGCCACTGACTACTCCTTCGCCGCCTCGGCGATGAGCCGGACGGATTGTGCAGGGTCGAGCGCCTCCTCGACGATGCGCTCAAACCGGTTCCTATGCTGAGTTATTGCCTCCGAACTCTCGATGTACACGTCGCCCATGGTGCCTTCTACATAGGCGATATCGGGGTCGGCGGGGTCGGGGAACGACAGGATCGTGAACCGCCCGTCAAGCCCTGCGTGAGCGCCCCGTGCCAGCGGCATCACCTGGAGTGTGACATTCCTGCGGTCGGAGGCGTCGGCGAGGGCGCGGAGCTGGTCGCGCATCACCTGCTCGCCGCCGATCGGACGGCGGATCACCGCCTCGTCGAGTACCACGTGCAGATGCGGCGCGTCGGACCGGTCCAGCAGCGCCTGGCGCTGCTTGCGGGCGAGGATGCGCCGGTCCACGTCGGCCTCGCTGGGCAGGAAGCGGCCCGCGGTGATCACCGCGCGGGCGTACTCCTCGGTCTGCAGCAGTCCGTGCACGAGCTGGGCGTCCCAGGTGCGGATCTCGGAGGACTCATCCTCCAGGCCCACGTAGGAACCACTGAAGACGTCGACATAGGCGGTCCACCAGCCCATCTGGCGCGCCTCCCGCGACAGGGTGAGCAGCGCGTCGCGTTCCGGGCTGGTGACGCCGTAGAGGTCGAGGAGCTCGGCCACGTCGCGGGGACGGGTCTGTCCTGTCTCCAGCCGGGACACGGTGGCGCGGGACCAGCCGAGCCGGTCGGCGACGTCCTGCAGGGTCAGGCCTTGGCGTTCGCGCAGACGACGCAGTTCGCGCGCCAGCCGGCGGCCTCTCACGGTGGGGCGGTAAGTCATAGGAGGAGTCTGCTGCCGAGTCATGTGTCCGTACAGGAGAAACCAAGAATCTTCGGCAAGTCAGTTGCACAGGTGAGATTCCCACGACACCCTTTGCGGTGACGGTTCGGGGACCGACGGTAATTGTCCGGCTGGCGAAAGGGCGGCTGTGGAGCTCGCAATGGACCTCGGCAGGACCTGGACGTGGTCCCTTCCCATGGACGCGACCTGTGCCGGCACCGCACGCTCCCTCATCCGCGAGGCACTGGCGGAGCTGGAGGTGCCGCGCGAGACCGTCGCCGACGCCGCGCTGATGATCAGCGAGCTGGCGACCAACGCCTACCAGTACGCGGCCGCCTACCCGCCGCACGAACTGTGGGTCTCCTCCTTCGACGTCGGCGAGTTCTCCTGTGCCGTCTTCGACGGGCTGCCCACCCGAGAACTCCCACTGGCACTGGAGCGCAGCGACTACGGCCGAGGGCTGAGCATCGTCGCGGAGCTCAGTGAGGGCCGGTGGGGGACCGATGCCGCGCACGCTCGACTCGACCCCCGCGTGCGCGGCAAAGCGGTCTGGTTCACCTGCCCGCGCTGAGCGTTCCGCTAAGCGGCGGCACGGCGGGCGGCGAGCAGCCGCAGCGGCCGCTCC
>JAFACJ010000950.1 GCA_023425615.1 Actinomycetes bacterium | reverse complement strand
ATTGGTGATGACCACGCTCAGCTCCGGGCACACCGGCTATGTCGATTCTGTGGTGTACAGCCCAGACGGCACGTCCCTGGCCACCGCCGGCTGGGATGACACTGCCAGGGTGTGGGATGCCCGGACCGGAATGCTGATCACCACCCTCACCACCGGGCACACAGGCTCTGTTGGATCAGTGGCGTTCAGTCCTGACGGCACCGTGGCCACCAGTGGCCGCGACCGCACCGCCAAGGTGTGGGATGCCCGGACTGGCACGCTGATCACCACCCTCACTGGGCACACAGGTTCCGTCGAATCAGTGGCGTTCAGCCCAGACGGCACCACCCTGGCCACCGCCAGCGAAGATGGAACCGCCAAGGTATGGGGTGTAGAAGAGCGATGAGGTGAAAAAAATCGTCCAGGCGGACCGATCAAACCAACCGTATGTTCGCTCTGCGTAAGCAGATCTGCAAGGCCGTCTCGTGGACTTTGTCCCCCTGTCGACCTTGTGAAGCGTCAAGCACTGGATGAGACTAGCCAACGGCTGGAGCCTCGTGTCCCTGGATTCTTTAGGGTTCCGCTACTGATCAGGCTGTGATCTTCTGGAGTGCCCGGCGGGTCTGTTCGGCGAGGCTGACGGCTGCTCCGTGGCGGTTGTCGATGGTGATCTGGGTGGTCTGGGGGCTGTCTTCGGTGTCCAGGGTGCTGATGTACTCGTCCCAGTTGGTGAGCTTCCAGGCGTCTCGTGGGGCGTCGCGTTGTTCCATGTAGTCGTGCATGGTGTCAGGGTCGGCGTGTACCCAGATGGTGGTGACGTCGACGCCTTGGGCGTTGCACTGGTGGGTGAGGCGGCTCAACCATGGGCGGTCGTTGAGTTTCTCGACGAACGGGGCCGCCAGGATGAGGGAAACCCCGCTGTCGATGTTGCCTCGGGCCGCGCTGAGCAAGGTCTTGTACTCCAAGGGGCGAACCTCGTCGAGATACAAGCCGGTGTGCCGGTCGTGGGGGTTGCCTCCTAGGGAGACCAGGAGGCGTTCGGTCATGCGGCGGGTGAGGGCGTCTTTGTCCAGGATGGTCCAGCCGGTGAGGTCGGACAGGAAGCGGGCGAACTCCGTCTTGCCTGATCCGGCGTAGCCGCCGACGAGGACGAGGACGGGGTTGCCGGCGGCTTTGGCGGCGGTGCGGCCGTGCCATGCGTGGTGGATCAGGGTGGGGAAGGGGCCACCTTCGGGGAAGAAGGGGGTCAGGTCGATGGGGGCGCCGGTGTGAGCGGGGTGGGGTGCCTCGGGCTCGGGCGGCGGCGTGTTCGAGGACGACCAGGGGGACGCCGAGAGCTTGGGATAGGTGGGGTAGCCAGTCTTCGGGGACGCGTTCGCCGCGTTCCCAGCGGGAGATCTCGTGTCGGGTGACGGAGGCGGTTCCGGCGAGCTCGCACAGGGTGGCGGCGAGGGCTCGTTGGCTGCGGTCGCCGCGGAGGCGGGCAAGGTAGCGGCCGAAGTGTCGGCGTTCGTCCGTGGTCATGGGCGGCCTCCTCTCCGTCATCCAGTCTGGCCCCCTCTGGCCCCCTTTTCGGCTCCTCTGCGAAATCGCATGATGCCGCAACGTTTCAGCCATGGTTACGGAACATGCGAACGAATCGCGGGGCCGTCGGCCGGGTGGGACCGTGCGTCTTCCGATTGATCGGAAAGCCGAAGCACTGCGGGCGTTGTCGGCGCTGTGCGCTCAGCTCTACCGGCTGGCCGGGCATGAGATCGGGGTTCGGCTTCTGGACGCGTGGCCTCGTATCGAGGTGACGAAGAGGGACTGGACGGTGGACGTCCGGGTCTCTGACGACGAGCCGGAGTTCGTGATCCGGCCCCTGCCCCGGCGGCATGCGGTGACGGACGTCCAGGGGGCGGCTGAGGCGGTGCTCGCCATGCTGCGAGAGCTCGCCGACAGCGGGGCGTCTGATGGCGAACTATCTGGTTCGCAAGCAACTGGAGGTGCTGCGGAAGAAGTTTCCGCAGTGGCGTATCCGCGTGATCGGCGGGAGGTGGCTTGCTGAGCGTAAGGGTTTCCCGCCGGTCGTGAGGGACAGGGCTTATGAGCTGCATGAGATGTTGCAGCTCGGTGGGCGGCGTGACTCCAGGGGATGTGATGCGTCGCTCGGCCGTTGAGTTGTGGGCCTTCATGCATCCGCGGGAAGAGCCGTGGAGGGAAGACGCACCGGAGGAGCACGGGATTCACGTCAAAATGCGGCGACGGGAATGTGACGCCATCGAGTGGTGTCGGCGTGCCTCTGACCTGCTGCTTCGGATCAGGGTTCACGCGCATACCTGCGAGTGCCTGGCAACGGTCTATGAGTTGGGGTCCTTCGGCGGTCGCTATCTGATCCGGCGGACGACCCGCGGGCCTGAGCGGCCCACGGTTCACGAAACGTCCCTCATGAGCGCGCGTTCCGCAGGTGAGCTGTGGTCGCGGCTGCTGCGCGGCCTGGCGCGTTGATCAGGGTTGCGAGACCGTGGTGATGATCTGCTTCGCGGCTTGGGCCGGGTTGAACTGGTCGGTGTTGATGGTCAGTCCGAACACCTTGTCCACTTCGACCGTCTGGAGATCGGCGAGGGTTTCGTCCCATGCGCGTAGTCGGCTGGGGGTGTCGGTGTCTCCTCGGTTGGCGGAGCGTTCGGCGCAGACCTCGCGGGGAACCCACAGCAGGACGCAGAGCCAGTCGAGCGGTATGCCGTCCCGGAGACTCCGGAGGTCGGCGACGTTGCCCATGTGCACGATGGGGATCTGGCCTCTGTCGACGATGGCTTGGACGTCTTCGCGGTCTACGGCGTAGATGTTGCGGTAGCGGTGGGTCTCGGCGACCAGGCGGCCCGCCCTGTCGAGGGCTTCGAGCATCTGGTAGGAGACGAGTCGATAGCCGGTGGTGCGGCCGGTTCCCGCTTTGAGCTTGAGCAGGAGCGAGAACCGGCCGTCCTGGCGGGTCACCTCGTCGGTGATCGTGTCCTTGCCGCTCGTCGGCGGGCCGTACAGGATCACTCCCCTAGCGCTCACCCCAGGATCTTATGCAGTGCCTCGCGGGTCTGGTCGACGACGGTGATCGCGGCGCCGTGGCGGTTGTCGATGGTGACCTGTGCACACGGCGGGGCGGCCACGGTGTTCAGGCCGGCGACGTATTCGTCCCAGTTCTCCAGCTTCCACGCGTCCCGCGGGGCGTCGCGGAATTCGATGTACTCGCGCATCGAGTCCGCATCGCAGCGGACCCATATGGACGCGACCTCGATCCCCTTGGCCTTGCAGCGGTTGGTGAGGCGCTTCATCCATGCCTCGTCGTTGAACTCGGCGATGAAAGGGGCGGAGAGGACAGTCGATATCCCGCAATTGAGGTTGTCGAATGTGGTGTCCATCAGACACTTGTATTCGAGTGGCGGATCTCTTTCAGATAGAGCTCACTGTGACGGTCGTGTGGGTCTCCGCCCAGAGAGACGAGAAGCCGTTCGGCCAGACGGCGGGTCAGGGAGTCCTTGTCCAGGATGGCCCAGCCGGAGATATCCCCCAGGAAGCGGGCGAACTCGGTCTTGCCCGAACCCGCGTAGCCGCCGACCATGACCAGGGTCGTGCTGCCGAGGGTGGAGCCCAGCGCGCGACTGCGCCACGCGTTGACCATGCGGCCGGTGAGGGCCTGGCCGTGCTCGGTGCCGTGGGCTTGGGAGGTGTCGGCGACCTGGGCGAATCCCTGGGAGATCGCGGTGGCGGCTTCCTCGGTCAGGGCCGGGCTGGTGATCTGGTCGGGGAACGGCAGGTTCAGACTGCCGGGCTGTTCGTCAGGCAGAGGCAGACGGAAACCCAACTCCGGTTCGGTCGCCTGGTAGAGCAGGCAATAGGCGCGGCGGTAGTGCGGGCCGGGGTAGATGGTGCCGCTCTCGTGTCCCCACAGCGTTTGGAAGTTCGCCGCCACCGACAGACCCGCACGGGCGCCGACCTCGCGGATCTTCTCTCCCGCTGCCTCCAGACTCAGGCCGTGTGCCTCTCGATGCTCTTTCAGTATGCCGGGGGTCCAGCCTGGGCGCGGCTTGCTCGGGGGCATCTCTCGCCTTTCAGTTCTGCGGGGAAACTAGGGCAATGTGATGTCTTACGGAGGGTGTGAAACTGGATGTATAAACCGGCGTGAAAAACATTGACGAGCTATGAGTGATGGTCTGCGCGCTTTATCTGAGCTGAAATCTCCATGTGCCGAACGAACGGAACGGACACGGGACGGGAGGTGAAGCGGTGACAAGCGATGAAGCTCGGAGGCGGGAGCCTGAGGAACTGCTCGGGCAGATCCTCGAAGAGCTCGACGAACTCATCTGCCGGGTCGACGCTTTGGCGGCTGCTCTGGGAACACCTGCTGCTCCAGCAGGGCGACCCGCTCGCCGAGATCGCGCACGGCGGTCAAGACCTGGTCGAGCTGCTTCATGAGCGGGCTGTCCTCGTCTGTCTCGTCAACGGCCTTGGCCGCTGCGCCCTCGCGGACGAACACGCCCTTGCCCTGCTGGCCGATGACCAAGCCCTCGGTGCGAAGGATGCTGATCGCGGACTTCACCACACTCACCGATGCCTCGTACTCGCGCGACAGCTCGGCAAGGGAAGGGAGCGCGTCACCGGGCTCTAGCCGGCCGTCTGCGATCTGCTCACGCAGGTCATCGGCCACCTGGAGATATCCGGGCCGCCCGGTCTTCTTGACCATCATCCGCCTTCCCGGCGCTTGCTGAACGTTTGCAACAACTCGCAAGCCAAGTTCAGCACACCCGACACCCCATGTGAACCATGAAGCCCTTGACAACTTAGACGTCCAAGTCGACTATGCTGTCTAAGCAGTCGGCCACTCCCTGGAGGTAGCTCATGCGCAACATCCCGATCGACCTGACCCGCTTCACCTTCGTGTGCGTCTCCCCGCCGCGTCCCAAGCTGGTGAGCATGGAGACGGGGGAGGTCAAGCAGGACAAGGACGGCAACACCGTCTTCACCGTCGGCCTGTCTGCCGCCGACAACCACACCGGCCGCGTGGAGTTGATGAACGTCGCGATCTCCGGCGACCCCGGCGTGAGCGTCGGCCAGGTCGTCCAACCGCTCGGCCTGACGGCGATCCCCTGGGAGCAGAGGCGCGGTGGTGAACTGCGCTGGGGGATTGCCTTCCGCGCCGAGTCCATCGCCGCGGCGGCTCCCGTGGTGCGGGCGGCCTGAGTCATGGGCGCCAACGAGAAGCTCGTCTTCGGGTTCGTGGTCCTGGCCGCACTCGCGGCCGGGGCTGCGGCCTGGCGCCGGTACGCGCCGCGCTCCTTCTGGTTCTGCGTCGCCTTCCCCCTCCGCGCGATCTGGGTGTACCTGACCTGGGGACACGTGGCCTACGGCTGCAACCTCACCCGCAAGCGCCACCGGATGCGCCTGTCCCTGGAAGCCGTCCCGCTGGTCTCTGCTGCCAGTGACATCACGACCTTCACCCAACGCCGCAAGCTGCGGCGGGTGCCGGTCGACAAGGCTCCCCGCCTGGGACTGATGCGGCCTACCGCGCTGGGTTGGCGGGTGCGGGTCAAGCTGCATGACGGCCAGATCCCGGCCGACTACACCGCCGTTGCCGAACGTCTCGCGCACGCTTGGCGGGTCCATGCGGTGCGGGTGGTGGAAGACGGGCCGGGCAAGGTCATCCTGGTCGTCAACCGCGTCGATGCGCTGGCCTCGGTGGAGGGCTCGCCGGAGACCGGGGAACTGCTGCGGGTGCGTCCGGGGATGCTGGAGACCGGGCAGCCCTGGGTGATCGACTTCCGGGTCATGCCGCACTGGCTCCTGGCCGGCGCCACCCAGTCGGGCAAGTCCACGCTGATCAACGCCATCATTCGGGGCCTGGCTCCGCAACCGGTCGCCCTGGTGGGCTTTGACCTCAAGGGCGGGGTGGAGTTGACCCCCTATGCCCCGCGGTTGTCGGCGCTGGCCACCACCCGCGCACAGTCGGTCGACCTCCTCGACAGACTGATCCAAATCCTCGAAGACCGGATGCGGCTATGCCGCAAAGCGGGGGCGCGCAATGTCTGGCAGCTCCCGGAGAACCTCCAGCCGACTCCGGTCGTGGTCCTGGTCGATGAAGTGGCAGAGCTGTTCCTGATGGCCGGCAAGTCCGAGAAAGACGAGGTGGCGCGAACGGCTACCGGACTGTTGCGGGTGGCCCAGCTCGGGAGGGCCTTCGCGGTCTACCTCCTGGTGTCCGGCCAGCGCATCGGCTCCGACCTCGGGCCTGGCGTCACGGCGCTACGTGCTCAGCTCACGGGGCGGGCCTGCCACCGGGTCAACGATCCGGAGACAGCGAACATGACCCTGGGCGACCTCGACCCGGCCGCGCTGGATGCCGCTCGGGCGATCGCGCCGGAGACTCCTGGCGTGGCGGTGGTGGCCGGTCAGGACGGGGGTTGGCACCGGGCTCGGTCCGTCCTGGTCACCGAGGACGAAGCCGAAGAAGCCGCACGCGCCCACGCCCACCTCACTCCCGCCTGGTCCGACCTCGTCCGCTCTCAAGGCGGTTCGTCCTCCGTCCCGGACGCTTGGGCCGCTTAGCTCTCTCGCTCGTCCTCTTCTCCTTCTCGGCTCGGCGCCGGCCTTCCAGGCGCCAGGTCCCTACCTGACCCATGCCTCGAACACGGGAGTCCCCATGTCCAAGTCCCTCCATCTGCCCTCGGTCACGATCACCTGGCACGCCCTGACCTCGACGCACACCGCGCGCTGCGCCCGGTGCGGGGAGTCGGTCACCGCGCACCGCTACACCTGGGCCGCCACTTGGGCCGAGTCACATGTCTGTGACGGCGAGCTGGTCGAACTGCTGTCCGCCCTCGACCGGCGGGCCGCCTGATGGGCCGCGCGCTGCTCGCCTGGCTGGCCGACTCGGGTCCGGTCGTCGTCCTGGCCGTGATCGCCGCTGCGGGTTCCTTCCCCCACATCCGCGACACCGCCCCCGAACACGGCCAAGACGGCTGGATGGCGTGGGCGATCGCGGTGTGCATCGACCTGACCTGCGTCATGGCCGCCTGCGAGCGCCAGCGCGACGCGCGCACCGGTCGAGAGAAGGGGCCGGTCTCCTGGCCGACCTCCGTCCTGTCCGGCGGGGTCCTGCTGTCCCTGGCCGCGAACCTGGCACAGGCCGAACCCTCGGCTTGGGGCTGGATCACCGCCGCGACTCCGGCCGGGGCGTTCTTGGTGGCCGTCTCGATGCTCGAACGCCGCTCCTCGGCTCGACCTGAACCGGATGAGGTCGAGTCCGGACCGGTCTCGGCCGATCGACTCGACCCGCCTCCGTCCTGGGGCCGTCCCGACACCGAAACCCCGTCCCCGGCCGTCTCGCCGCCGTCCTCCCCCGTCCCGGCTCTCGACGCACCCCAGGACGAACCAGCACCCGGCGAGCAGGACGAGCAAGCGTCCGGACCTGCACCCGAACTCCTGGCCTACGCCCTCCAGATCGCCGACGAACACCACGCCCAACACGGGCGGCTCATCACTCGCGATGCCCTGCGCGCCCGCCTGAGCGTCTCCAACCAGCTCGCTTCCGACCTGCTGCACCACATCCGTAACCGGACCTGAGGAGAAGCCCGTGCCCCACAAGCCGATCGTTCCCGGTGACCTGTTCGCCCGACACCAGATCATTACCGGCCTGCGCCAGCTCGCCGACTTCCTGGAAGCCAACCCCGCTGTCCCCGTCTACGAATACGGCTACGAGCTGACCGTCTACACCACCCGATGCACCGACGCCGCCCAGCGCGAGCAGGTCCACGCCGTCGCCGACCTCCTAGGCGTCACCCCGTCCGACGACACCGCGGACGGCGGCCACCTCAACGCCTGGCGGACCTTCGGCCGCGTCACCTACTCCATCTGCCACATCCCCCAGCGCAACCGCGACGCTCACCGCGCCCGCCGCTCCTACGACAACAACATCGTCCTCAACGTCGATGCCGCCTGATGGACACCTCGGCTAAACCGGCCTGCTCCCTGCCGTCGTTGCCGCCCGTCCGGGAACGGTGCTGCGACTGCGGCGGGGGTGGCCTGACCTCCCTCGGAGAGACCTGCCCTTCCCGCAACGGCCTCGGCCACAGCCACCACTACTGAGGAGATCTCTCGTGTTCCTGCGCCGCGCCGGCTGCCTGACGGCAGTCCTCGTCCTGGCTCTGTTCGTCCTGCGCCACCCCACCGACGCCGCGGCCACCGCCACAGGGCTCGGCCACCTCCTGGCCACCCTCGCCGACGCCGTGGCCACCTTCACCACCGCTCTCTGACCCGTCGCTTGCCGCTGCCCGTCTCCTGATCGGAGGACTTCACCTCGTGCCCCGTGTCGAGATCACACCGCAGGTCACCCTCTCCCTGGCCGCACGCGCCACCCGACCCGACTACAGCCGGTGGGCCGCACAGATCCGCCACACCGGCGGGTGCGCTCAACCGGTCCACCTCAAGGGGAAGGTGACCCATCTCGACCCGCTCACGGGTGAAGTCCTCCGCCATTACTCGACTTCGACCGAACCCGATGGCGTGCTGCGGGTGGCGTGTAAGACCCGGCGTGCGTCCCGCTGCCCGGCCTGCGCCGAGATCTACCGCGCCGACACCTACCAACTCATCCGCGCCGGACTGGCCGGGGGCAAGGGCGTCCCCGAGACGGTGACAGCGCACCCGGCCGCCTTCGTCACCCTCACCGCCCCTTCCTTCGGCCCTGTCCACACCCAGCGCAAGACCCGAACAGGCAAGCCCGCACCCTGTCACGCACGCAGGGATGCCGGACTCTGCCCGCACGGAAAACCCCTGGCCTGCACCGAACGCCACCACGACGACGATCCCCGCCTCGGCGAACCCCTCTGCCCCGACTGCTACGACTACAACGGACAAGTTCTCTTCAACGCTCTCGCCCCTGAGCTGTGGCGACGCTTCACCCTCGCCCTACGCCGACGCCTGGCTAAGTCCGTCGGCCTGACCTTGGCCGAGTTCAAGAACGCACTCATCGTCTCCTTCGCCAAAGTCGCCGAATACCAACGCCGCGGCGTCGTCCACTTCCATGCCGTCATCCGCCTCGACGGACCCACCGGACCCACCTCGACCCCTCCTAGCTGGGCCACCTTCGACGCCTTGGCCGACGCCGTTGAGCACGCCGCACGGGCCGTCCGCGTCTCCCCGCCGGAGATAGGCGGCCTGCCCTCACACTCGTTCCGATGGGGGCGGCAACTCGATGTCCGTCCGATTAATGCCTCTGGGGAACTGACGGACCAGGCCGTCGCCGGATACGTGGCCAAGTACGCAACCAAGGCGGCGGAGTGCGTCGGCACCCTCGACAGGCGCATCACCCCCGCCGACGATCTCGACGCGCTCCCCATCCGCCAGCACGCACGGCGGTTGATCGCCGCATGCCTGCGCCTCGACAGCCTTCCGGAGTTGGCGGAACTACGGCTGGGCCGATGGGCGCACATGCTCGGCTTCCGCGGCCACTTCTCCACCAAGAGCCGCCGCTACTCCACCACCCTCGGCGCCCTCCGCGCCGCACGAGCCGAACATCAGCAACACCAAAACGGTGAGATCACCACCGGACGTCTCCCCCTCCTCGACGAGGACACCGTCCTCGTGATCTCCCACTGGACCTACGCCGGGCAAGGCCACACCCCCGGCGAACTCCTCCTCTCCGCTGCCCTCACCGGCCAGCAACTCCCGCCCCTGCACCCGGCAGAAAGACCGCCTGCATGAACAAACTCCTGCTCACCGTCCCGGAGGCGATGGAACTTCTCAAAGTCAGCCGCTGGACCCTCTACAACCTCATCCGCTCCGGCCAACTGCCCTCCGTCCTGGTCGGCGAACGCTGCCGCCGCATCCCCCTCTCCGCCCTGAACGCCTACGTCGAAGAGCTCACCGAGGAGGCCGCCTGATGCCCGTCAAGACCGCTGCTCCCGACCCGGACGAACCCACCCCCAAGCGTCAGCCTCGCAAGTCCAGGGGCCGCGGCCGTGCCAATGGGGAGGGCTCGATCTTCCCTTACCGCAACAGCTACGCCGCCTACGTCTGGGTCACCACCCCCGAAGGGGAGCGAAAGCGCCGCTGGGTCTACGGCAAGAGCCGCGAAGAAGTCCACGAGAAGTGGCTGAAACTCCACCAGGAAGCCCGCAGAGGCCCTGTGACCACTTCATCTCCGACCCTGGAGAACTACCTTCGCCAATGGCTCTCCGAGGTCGTCATCCCGCCTGCCTTCGCGCCCATGACCTGCGCGACCTACGAGACCTTGACCCGGCTCTACATCATGCCCGGCCTCGGCAAGAAGCGCCTGGACAAGCTGACCGTCCGCGACGTCCGCACCTGGCTCAACCAGATCCGGGCTCTCTGCCAGTGCTGCGCTCAAGGCAAGGACGCCCGCCGTCCCGAGAAGCAGCAGCGCTGCTGCGCCGTCCGTCGCTGCTGCAAGCAGTACGCCTCCGACCGGACCATCCGGGACGCCTGGACGGTCCTCCGCAGCGCCCTGTCGAACGCCGTCACCGAGGAACTGATCTCCAAGAACGTCGCCGCCCTGGTCCGCGTCCCTCTCCCCCGCACCCGCAAGAACAAGCCCTGGAGCGTCGATGAGGCCCGCCGCTTCCTGGAGTCCGCCCGAACCGAGGGGGATCCCCTCTACGCCGCCTACGTCCTCATCCTGGTCCTCGGTCTTCGCCGGGGTGAAGTTCTCGGCCTCCCCTGGACCGCCGTCGATCTCAACGCCGCCGAGTTGAACGTCTCCTGGCAGCTTCAGCGGGTCCGCGGTGAACTCCTGCACCGCGAGACCAAGACCGAAGCCTCGGATGCCGCCCTCCCCCTCCCCGACATCTGCGTCACCGCCCTACGCGTCCGCCAGGAACAGCAGGAGCGCAGCAAGAAGGCGGCCGGTGACGACTGGAGGGACTCCGGCCTCGTCCTGACCACCCGCTATGGCACGCCCTTCGAGCCCCGCAACTTCAACCGGTCGTTCAGCGACCGCTGCCGCCGCGCCGGCGTCCGCCTGATCAAGATCCACGACACCCGCCACACCTGCGCAACGCTCCTGGCCGCCCTCGACGTCCATCCCCGTGTGGCCATGCGGATCTTGAGACACGCCCAGATCACCGTGACCATGGAGGTCTACACCGAGGTCTCCGACGAGAAGACACGCCGTGCTCTCAAGCGCCTCGGCAAGCAACTCGACCGCCCGTAAGGGGCCGTTGCTGTACCCCGCTGCTGTACGAACACCAAAAGGCCACTTCCGATGATCGGAAGTGGCCTTTGACCTGGGTGGAGATGAGGGGATTCGAACCCCTGACCCCTTCGATGCGAACGAAGTGCGCTACCGGACTGCGCTACATCCCCGAGGAACGGGTCAACCTTAGCAAACTTTGGAGGGTGTTCGTGCAAGCGGCGGTCGTCAGTCGCCGACGGCCCTGGGGGCGGGGGGTGTGTCGGGGTCGGCGTACTGGTCGAAGACATCGGGGGACGGGGTGAAGGTGATGATCTCGGCGCTCGGAAGGGGCTCTTC
>JAFACJ010000907.1 GCA_023425615.1 Actinomycetes bacterium | reverse complement strand
GGCGAGACATTCACCCTCCATCACGTTCCTCCGTGAGAATGCTCAGCCCGGCAACCCCCGCCGCTTTCCGGGGTCCTTCTCCTCCCGGCTTCCTCCCCGCCTCCTCCCGGCGGCTCGCGGCGGCCGGAGAACGCCGGTCGGACATCCCCAGTAAGCTGCCCGTCCATGAGTCATCTTCGGGCGGTGCTGGCGGTCTGTGCGGCTCTGACGGTCGCGCTCGCGGGATGCAGCGGCGATGACGATCCGCGCCCGGCGGCCGAGCCGCTGCGGACGGCGGGAGCCGTCGAGGGCTCCTTGAACCTGCTCGCCCCTCCCGGCTACATCGAGGAGGGCATGGAGGACCGCGCCGTCGACTGGGTGACGCCGTTCGAGAAGGCGTCGGGCTGCGAGGTGACGGTACGGACCGCCGAGACCCCGCAGCAGATCCACGACCGGATGGCGGCCGGCTCCTTCGACGGCGCGCTGGTGCCGTCCGAGGTGTTCGGCAGGCTGGTGGACGGCGACGTGCTGGCCCCGGTCAACACCAAGCTGCTCACGTCCTACAAGTTCCTGGACGAGCGGCTGCGCGGCATGGTGAAGCGGGACGACGAGACCTACGGGGTGCCCGCCGTGTGGGGGGCGGACCTGCTGCTGTTCGAGACGGGCCGGGCCCAGCCGTCCTCCTGGGGCGCGGTGTTCGACCCCAAGGAGAGCAGGCCGTACCACAAGAGGATCGTCTGGCGGGACGGGACGCAGACCATCGCCTCGGCCGCGCTCTACCTCAAGCGGCACCGGCGTTCGCTGAAGATCCGCGATCCCTACGAGCTGACCACCGCGCAGCTGGAGGCGGTCACCGACCTGCTGCGCGAGCAGCGCCCGAACGTGCTGCGGGTGTGGAAGGACGGCAGCGAGTCCATCGAGGCGTTCTCGACCGGTGACGCCGTGGTCGGCATGGGCGGCTTCCACGAACTCGACGTGCTGGCGCGCGGCGGGCGCCCGATCGCCGTCGCCGCGCCCGAGGAGGGCGTCACCGGCTGGTACGCCGCCTGGGCGGTCTCCGCCCGCGCCCCGCACCCCAACTGCATGTACCAGTGGCTGAACTGGGCGGGCACGCCCGAGGTCCAGCAGCGGATGGCCGAGTGGCGTGGCGTGGCGCCCGCCGACGCCCGCGCCTGCGGGCTGCTGCGGGAGGACTTCTGCGGCGCCTACCACGTGGGCGACCGCGCCTATCTCGACCGGCTGGTGTTCGCCAGGACGCCGGGCGAGGAGTGCGAGAAGGACCCCGACTGCGCCGGCTGGTCGGACTGGGCGCGGGCCTGGTCCTCCCTCGGCTGAGCCGCCGCCCCGCGGGGTCGGGGCCGCGGACACGACGAAGGCGGGCCCGACCGCCCCCAGTCGGACCCGCCCCGCGGACGCTCGAGCGTGATCGCTGCAGTGCGTCCCTTCATGGGAGCGGGACCCCGGACCAACCCCCCGAAAGCCCGGGGTCCCGCTTATCCAGTGAGGTTTCACTCACCCCCTGCGGAACCGCGGACGGTCCCCGAAGGGGATCGGCAGGGCGGGCACGCCGAGCATGGCATGCGCGAACACCCCTGAGCCGCCCGACAGGCAGGCGCGAGCGCCGGCGCCGGGGACCAGTGTGATCTTTCGGCTCATTGCTCACCTCCCCGCTGTTCGGTGGACCGTTCCTCGGTTCTCTTCCTTTCTACGTGCTCTTCTCTGAGCGGAGGGGAACGTGCCCCCCAAACCCTGGCAAAGCCCCCCGTCACCGCTGTACCAGTCTTAGCCGTCTTACTTACTGAAACGCCTTTTCCAGGATGTCGAGCCCTTCCCTCAACAGATGCTCAGGGATCACCAGGGGCGGGAGGAACCGCAGGACATTGCCGTAGGTGCCGGCCGTCAGCACCAGCAGGCCCTGGGCGTGGCAGGCCCGCGCCACCGCCGCGGCGGCCTGCGGGTCGGGCGTCTTGGTGCCCGGCTCCACCAGCTCGATCGCGATCATCGCGCCGCGCCCCCGCACATCGCCGATCTGCGGGAACCGCTCGGCCATCGCGCGCAGCCGCGGCAGCATGATCTCGCCGATCCGGCCGGCCCGCTCGGTGATCCGCTCGGCCTCCAGCGCGTCGAAGACGGCGAGCGCCGCCTCGCAGGCGACGGGGTTGCCGCCGTAGGTGCCGCCGAGGCCGCCGCCGTGCACGGCGTCCATCAGCTCGGCCCTGCCGGTGACCGCGGCCAGCGGCAGGCCGCCCGCGATGCCCTTGGCGGTGGTGATGAGGTCGGGCACGACGCCCTCGTGCTCGCTGGCGAACAGCTGCCCGGTGCGCCCGAAACCGGTCTGGATCTCATCGGCGATGAAGACGATCCCGTTCTCCTTGGCGAAGTCGGCCAGCGCCGGGAGGAAGCCGGGGGAGGGCTCGATGAAGCCGCCCTCGCCGAGGATCGGCTCGACCAGGATCGCCGCGACGTTGTGCGCGCCGATCTGGGTCCTGATCTGGGCGATCGCCTGCTCGGCGGTGGCGGGCCCGTCCAGCTCCGAGCGGAACGGGTAGGCCATCGGCATCCGGTACACCTCGGGGGCGTACGGACCGAAGCCCTCCTTGTAGGGCATGTTCTTGGCGGTCAGGGTCATCGTGAGCAGCGTGCGCCCGTGGTAGCCGTGGTCGAAGACGACGACGGCCTGCCGTTTGGTGGCGTACCGCGCGATCTTCACGGCGTTCTCGACCGCCTCCGCGCCGGAGTTCACCAGGATCGTGCGCTTCTCGTGGTCGCCGGGCGTCAGCTCGTTGAGCTTCTCGCACACCGCCACGTAGGACTCATAGGGCGTGATCATGAAACAGGTGTGGGTGAAGGAGGCAACCTGGTCCTGGACCCGGCGGACGACCTCGGGATGGGCGTTGCCGACATTGGTGACGGCGATCCCGGACCCGAAGTCGATCAGGCTGTTGCCGTCGGCGTCGACGATCACACCGCCGCCCGCCGCGACGGTGTAGACCGGCAGGGTCGAGCCCACGCCGGGGGGCACCGCCTTCAGCCGGCGCTCCTGGAGCTCCCGGGACCGCGGGCCGGGGATCTCGGTGACGATCTTGCGTTCCTGCGGCAGGGACGGGCCGCCGTTCATGCTGGTCATGCCCCCGACCCTAAGTCGGTCCGCGCGGTCTGACAGGCTTCCATCCTGGACAATCCGCACTCGTCGCACCTGACTGATTGGACATCCGCCATGGCACCCACGCTCGCCTCCGTGGCCGACCATCCGCGGCTGGGCCTGCGGCGGCTCACCGAGGCCGCGCTGGACGTCCCGGTCCGCTGGGTGGCGGTGAGCGAGCTGCCCGACCCCACCCCCTTCCTGGAGGGCGGGGAGCTGGTGCTCACCACCGGGATGCGGCTCGCCGACCCCGCCTCCTGCGAGGAGTACGTGGTGCGGCTGGCCGGGCGCGGGGTGGCGGGCCTGGGGTTCGGGGTGGGACTCGGGCACGCCGAGACCCCTGCCGCGCTGGTCGAGGCGGCGTCACGGCACGGTCTGCCGCTGCTGGAGGTGCCGAGGCCCACCCCGTTCGTGGCGATCGGCGAGGTCGTCTCCCGGATGCTGGCGGCGGCGCAGTACGAGGAGGTCACCCGCGCCTTCCAGGCCCAGCGGGAGCTGACGCGTGCCGCGCTGCGCGGGCCCGGCGCGCTGGTCTCCCG
>JAFACJ010000906.1 GCA_023425615.1 Actinomycetes bacterium | reverse complement strand
GAGGAACTCGACCTGGTTCAGCGAGCCGGCGAGCCGCGGCTTGGCGCCCTGGAGGGAGTGCCATCCCGGCTTCGCCTTCTTCGGCTTGGCGGGCGCGGCCTGCGCCGCCGCGCCCGCCGCCCCGAAGGCCAGCGCCAGGGCGAGCGCCACCGCGCCCGCGGCCCGTGCTCTCATCGCTACTTCCCCACGTAGGGCCGGGACTGCGCCAGCGCTCCCGACAGGGCGAAGGTGAAGGCACGCATCGAGTCGGCGAACTTCGCCAGGTCCCACTCGGCCGGGCCCTCGTACCAGTACAGGTTGTCGCCGCCCTGGACGCCCGCGTCCTCGACGGTCTTGGCCCAGGGCGCGACGACATCGAATACCACTGCATAGGGAAGATAGCGGGAGAACAACGCGATCCGCTGCCTGTCGGGCACCTCGGTCGCCTCGCCGCGCCGCAGATAGTCGCGGAAGCCCAGGGTGTGGGCGAGCACGGTCGAGCCCTTGCCGGTCTTGGCCGGCATGTGCCTGCCGAACACGGTGAGCGCCAGGCCGAAGGCCAGCACCGCCAGGCCGACCAGCGCGTAGCTGGTGAAGACCGCCAGCGCGACGGTGCCCACGGCCGCCAGGGCGGTGACCACGTAGCCGAGGACCGTCCAGTGGGAGCGGACGGAGTCGGGGCGGCGGGCGAACCAGCCCTGCTTCACCACGTCCTCGTACAGTGCGCTGCGCACCTGGCCCAGCTTGACGGTGAAGGTGCCGCCGAGCTGGGACAGCTTCACCCGCTCGCCCATGAGGAACAGGCCGTCGTAGAGGATCTGCTCATAGGGCAGCAGGTCGTTGACCGGCCGGTCGAGCCGGCGCAGCGTCCAGTCGCTCTTGCCCTCCTCCTCCTCGATCAGGAGGTAGCCGCGGACCGCCAGGTCGATGATCGACGCCGTCACGTCGATGACGTCGGCCTGCTCGTCGATCAGGGTGCCGATCTGGCCGGGGCGCACCCCGTCCGGCGGCGCGAACCCCGCCTCGCCCGTCTCCGTCGCGGTCAGCGGGACCAGGGAGCCGGAGTCGGCGCGGCCGTCGCGGCCCCGCAGGAAGTACAGGGCGGCGAAGCCGCCGAGCAGCAGGACGAGCAGGGCGGCCAGCGCGCCGCCCGTCACGGCGTTGAAGGCGAACGACGACGCCAGCGTCTTGCGTTCGACGTAGGACGGCTTTCCGCTGGTCGTCTCGGGCGGCAGTCCGGCGACGATCGTCAGGTACTCGTCGGGGAGCATGTTCACCTGGCTGTAGAGGGCCTGGCGCCGCTTCATCTTCGTGTTGAACTCGCTGCAGCCGATGACGCTGGTGACGGCGCCCGCGAAGCAGTTGACGTTGCGGATCATCGCGTCGGCGGTGAGGGTCACCGCTGCCTCCACGACGGGGACGCGCCAGCCGCCGACCGCCGTCCAGCGCAGTTCCTGGCCCTGCGGGAGCGGCATGATCGAGCCGATCACGTCGTAGTCGAGGGTGATGGTCTGCTGCCCCGTCGCCTGCGGGCCGCTCACCTTCACCGTCGTGCGGCCGTCCTTCTCCGAGAGGGAGGCGCGGTAGGGCTGCGGTGTCCGGACCGACCTGACCTCGAAGACGCGGTCACGGCTGTCGTCATCGTGGATACGGGTGGTGAAGACCCGGTCGAAGCCGTCTCCGCCGGCTCCGAAGTCATACGTGATGGTCTCTTTCGCGTGCAATACCCCGTCGGTTCCGAGGGTAAGGACCACTTCGTCGCGGACCACGCGGTCATCGGCGGTGTCGGCAGCGGCTGCCGCCGCGGTGCCGTCGGCGGCGTGCGCGGCGGACGGGGCGGTCAAGAGCAGCAGGACCAGGGGGGCGGCGAGCAGCCGAATACGACCCAGCATGTGCCCAAAGCGTAGTGGGTACCCAAGAAGGTCACTATGCGAACCCATGCAACACAACTGCTTGCAGGAGCATGCATCTTTACTGACCCACGGTCAGCACACCAGCACACCCAGATGAGAAACCTCCGCTCCCGTCACGGCGATATCGCCCGTTGTGAGCGGACTCACCCGGGGGAACGCCGTACCGCGCTTGCAATAGCAAGCATGGGGGCGCACTCTGGAGACATGGCAGGTCCCAAGGTCGGCTCCATCGGGGAGTACATCCGCGAACAGCGGCAGCGCGCGAAGATCTCGCTGCGCCAGCTGGCCGAGCAGGCAGGAGTGTCCAACCCCTACCTCAGCCAGGTGGAGCGCGGGCTGCGCAAGCCGAGCGCGGAGATCCTGCAGCAGATCGCCAAGGGGCTGCGGATCTCCGCCGAGGTCCTCTATGTCCGCGCGGGCATCCTGGAGGACCGCGAGGCCGACACGGACGTACAGGCCGCGATACGCGCCGACCTCTCTCTTTCCGAACGGCAGAAGCAGGTACTGCTGGACATCTACCAGTCCTTCCGGAAGGAGAACGCAGCAGACGTCGGGCCGGAGCACGAGGCTCTGCCCGACAGAGAGGATCAGGAAAGATGACTCTGGCCGAGAAGATCAAGGACAACAAGGCCGTCTACACCGGAGCGGGAGCGGTCGACCTGGCCGTCGAGAAGCTCCGCGAGATGCCCGAGACCGTCGCCAAGGTGCGCGCCGAGCTCACCGAGAACTACGGCAAGTACCGGGTCGCGGTCCTGGAGAACGTCGCCGACGTCCGCGGTGAGGTGAACGACCGGGTCTCCAAGGCCCGCACCACCGCCACGGTACGGCTCAACGAGGTCAGGGCGGGCGTCGCCCGGTACCAGGAGCGCACCGAGGCCGCCTCCTTCCAGGACTACGTCGCCACCGTGACCGCCAAGGTCAGCGAGG
Source organism: Actinomycetes bacterium (assembly GCA_023425615.1). Lineage (GTDB taxonomy): Bacteria > Actinomycetota > Actinomycetes > Streptosporangiales > Streptosporangiaceae > Actinocorallia. The sequence continues at coordinate 659 of JAFACJ010000906.1, read as the reverse complement.
TCATCGACGACCTGGCCGAGCGCGGCCGCACGGTCATCAACAAGGCGGCCGACGACATCGCCGCCGAGGCGCGGGAGGCCAAGTCGGCCGAGCCCATCGCCGAGCCCGCCCCGGCCAAGCCCGTCACGGCCAGGCCCAAGACCACCCGCAAGCCCGCCGCCAAGAAGGCAACGCCCTCCGAGTGACGGCACCGCCGTCGGCTCTCAGGGCGATCGCCCCCACCCGGAACCTCCGGATGGGGGCGATTGTTTTATAGGGTGAGCCCCATCAAGCGTCGGGAAGGTGATCCTCTTCATGGCCAGTGTCAACACCGGACTCTTCTACGTCTTCTGGGGACTGGCGATCATCGGTTTCCTGCTGGAGGCCTTCGCGCTGTTCGACGCCGCCCGGCGTCCGGCGGCCGCCTTCCCCGCGGCGGGCAAGCAGACCAAGAAGATGTGGGTGATCATCCTGTCGTTCGCCACCCTCTTCGGGTTCGCCTCCGCCACCGGCCGCCTCGACGTCCTCGGCATCTTCGCGATCGCCGGGCTCATCGCCGCGGTGATCTACCTCGCCGATGTCCGGCCCGCGCTCAAGGCGATCGGCGGCGGCGACCAGCGCCGGATGGGCCCCTACGGGCCCTGGTAGGCGCCGCGCCTCAGCGCTCGCCCGGCTTGTCC